>NZ_JDST02000064.1:0-128421 GCF_000584975.1 Candidatus Accumulibacter cognatus
CGTGACCGCGCACGGTATATCATGGCTACGGTGTCCAGGATTTCCTCGACATCGACCCGCGTTTTGGCAATCGCGCCGATCTGGTCGCTTTGGTGGCAGAAGCGCATCAGGCCGGACTGCGGGTCATCCTCGACATCATTTTCAATCACTCGGGTTCCAACTGGGTTTATCCGGAGGGCACACCAGGAGGCACATCGACACCCCACTATACACAGGGACGTTACGCCTTCGGTGCCTGGCTCGGCGATCAGGGACAGACGGTCGGCGCCATCGCCGGTCCCGAAGACGGTGCCTGGCCGAGCGAACTGCAGGCGCCCGAGTGCTACACCCGTGCCGGCAGTGGCAGCCTGGGTGCCGGCGACATCAACGACCCGTTTGCCGAGCACAAACGTAGCGATTTCATCACGCTGCGAGATTTTGACCAGAACACGGTGCTTGGTGACCTGGCACAATGCTACAAGTACTGGATTGCGCTGAGCGACTGCGATGGCTTTCGGATCGATACGCTGAAGCATGTTTCACTCGAAGACGCGCGCAATTTCTGCGGCGCGATCAAGGAATTCGCCAGCAACCTCGGCAAGGATGATTTCTTTCTCGTCGGTGAGGTGGCAGGCGGCGACTACAGCCAGGACCGCTATCTCGATGTTCTCGACCGTAACCTGAACGCCGCGCTCGACATTGGCGAGATGCGCCCGACGCTGAATGGCGTCGCCAAGGGGCTGGTGCACCCGCATGCCTACTTCGACGGTTTCAACCCTGCTTCTGCGGGGATGGGTTCGCACCGCAATCTCGGCAACCGGCATGTTTCGATTCTCGACGATCATGACCATGTATTCGGTCAGAAACTGCGCTTTTCGAGCGAGGCGGCTTCGCCGCAGCAGATCGCGGCCGGCGTGGCCATGCAGGCCTTCACGCTGGGTATCCCGTGTATCTATTACGGGACCGAGCAGAGCCTGGCCGGGCCGGAGCCGGCAGAGCGTTTTTGGCTGCCGGAGTGGAAGGGTTCGGATCGTTATCTCCGCGAAGCCATGTTCGGACCGGCGCATCCGCTCCGGAGCGGGCGGGCCGGCCTGGAGTCTGCCCTGGACCCGGACCTGCCTGGCTTTGGCCCGTTCGGAACCGCCGGCCAGCACTGCTTCGACGAACAGGGCCCAGCCTTTACCCGCATTGCCGCGATCAATGCGGTACGCGCGCAGTACCCTTGCCTGCGGCACGGTCGACAGTACCTGCGCCCGATCTCCCTGTTCGGACGGGCATTCGACGTCTATGGGCCGGGCGAGCTGATCGCCTGGTCGCGCATTCTCGACGACGAAGAGTTGCTCTGCGTCGTCAATGGCCATGGCACGGACGCACGTGGCGCCGACGTTCTGGTAGACGCTTCGCTCAGCCCATCCGGTTCGCTGCTGCAGGTGGTGCTGAACACCGCGCAGGCTGGCTGCCCGCTGGCGTCCGGAGCGCACCCGGTAGGTTCAAGCCTGGTGGTGAAGCGGAGCAGTGGCGGTATGGCCTTTGTCGAGATACGCAATTTGCCGCCTTCGGAAGTCCTGGTCCTGGCAAACCATCCGCAACCCGATCCAGGCGACGTCTTGCCTTAGGCATGGGTCTTCTTCTGGATCAGCTCAATCTTGTAGCCATCGGGGTCTTCGACGAAGGCGATCACCGTCGTGCCGTGTTTCATCGGACCAGCTTCGCGCACCACCTTGCCGCCACGCTTCTTGATCTGCTCGCAAGCGGCGTAGGCGTCGGGAACCTCGATGGCTACATGCCCGAAGCCATTGCCGATGTCGTACGAGGGCGTATCCCAGTTGTGCGTCAGTTCCAGGACCGCGCCTTCCGATTCCAGACCGTAACCGACGAAAGCCAGCGTGAAGCGACCGCCAGGGTAATCCTGACGGCGCAACTCGCGCATGCCGAGAACTTCGGTGTAAAAGGCCAAAGAGCGATCGAGATCGCCAACCCGCAACATCGTATGCAAAATCCTCATCTCATCTCCTCACCAGTGTGGGCAATTCGTCGCGCAGCGCTTGAGTTCTGCGCGCGCGCTTCGGTAATCGGGGTACAGCGCTGCGACGATCGACCAGAAGCGTTCGCTGTGGTTCATTTCGCACAGGTGCGCGAGTTCATGGACCACCACGTAGTCGATCAGCGGCGGCGCAAAGTGGATCAGTCGCCAGTTCAGGCGAATGCCGCTGCGCAGGCTGCAACTGCCCCAGCGCGTGCGCGCTGCCGACAGCGAGAGCGGCGGCCGTGCAACGCCAAGCTGTGGCAGGTAATGGTCGATCCGTTCGCTGAACAGCAACCGCGCTCGTTCGCGCAGTGCTTTTTCGAGCAGCCGCGGCGCCTCGACCGGCGAGCGCAGGCACAGCGTCAGTGCCCGCTCGGAAGCCTGCAGGTTCCAGACGATGCGATTGGCGCCGACCGCCAGGTGGATGCTGAGCGGGTGTCCGAGCAGCGGCAGTTGCGCGCCATCGACGATCTGCAGCCGTTCCGGCAGGCGGCGGTTCTGCCATTCGTCGAGTTTCCTGCCGATCCATTCACCATGCTGACGGATCAGCGACTCGACTTCACGCAGCGAGACGCGCTCGGGGGCGCCGACACGTAGACCCTGCTGATCGATCGACAGTCCGATGGTGTGGCGCCTGCTCCGACGCAGGACATAGCTGACCGGGCGGTCGCCGAGTGCAATGCTGCGCGAGATTTCGCCGGCCGCCAGCGGCCGCTCGCCGGATCGTGGCGGTTCAGACTGCGGCAACGGCATCAGCAGCATCGGCAGCGCGATAACGATGCGGTGAGAGACGCCGCATTTCGGCTTCGATCCAGGCCGAGGCCAGGGCGTTGATCTTCACCGCAGTCTTGCCGGCGGGATCGATCGCCGGGCCGATACTGATGGTGATCAGACCGGGGGAAATCGCGAAGCGGCCCTTTTTCCAGACTTCCCCGGCGTTGTGTGCCACCGGAACGACCTTGGCAGCGCTGCGCACCGCCAGATGCGCGCCGCCAGGCTTGTAACGTTCGGTTTCGCCGGGGGCAACGCGCGTTCCTTCGGGGAAGATCACCACCCAGTAGCCGGCCGCCAGGCGTTCACGCCCCTGATCAAAGACCTGCTTGAGCGCATCCTTGGCCGCCGCCCGATCGATCGAGATCATCTTCATCGCTGCCAGTCCCCAGCCAAAGAAGGGCACCCGCAACAGTTCCTTCTTGAGCACGAAGACCAGCGGTGGAAAGACCTCCTGCAGCCCGACCGTTTCCCAGGCCGACTGATGTTTGGCGAGCACCACCGAAGGCTCGGCCGGGATGTTCTCGCGGCCGAGCACTCTGTAGCGGATGCCGAGCACGTAATGGCAGAGGGCCATGAAACCCCTCCGCCAGATTGCGATGATGCGGTAACGCGCTGGCATCGGAAAAAATACCGCCAGTGAAACGAGCACCCCAAAGGGAATCGTCAACAGACTGACCAGCAACAGGAACAGCGCCGTGCGCAAGGCTTCCATCATGAAATCAGGATGTGGTTGGCTGCCGCGGCAAGATCAGGGAATATCAGCGTACCTTCCGGAAGACCCCCTTCGGTATGCGTCAGTGTTCCTTTGCCGGTCATCACCAGCAGCGGTTTCGCCCCTACCGCGACGGCGGCCTGCAGGTCGCGCAGTGAATCGCCGATCGCTGGTACGCCTTCCAGATCGACGTTGAAGCAATGGGCAATACGTTCGAACATGCCGGTTTTTGGTTTCCGGCAATGGCAATCGGCATCGATCGAGTGCGGACAATAGAAGATAGCGTCGATGCGTCCTCCGGCCGCCTGTACAGCGCGGTGCATCTTGTCATGGATGGCATTGAGCGTATCCATGTCGAACAGTCCGCGTCCAATACCGGATTGGTTGGTCGCCACGACCACGCGATAGCCGGCCTGGTTGAGTTTGGCGATGGCTTCGATGCTGCCGGGAATGGGACGCCACTCTGCCGGCGACTTGATGAACTGTTTCGAATCGTAGTTGATGACGCCGTCACGGTCGAGAATGACGATCTTCATACGATCAGCTTCGAGATGTCGGCGACCGCATTGAGCAGGTCGAAAAGTGCTCTCAGCAGGCCCAGGCGGTTATTGCGCAGCAGCGGTTCGTGCACGTTCACCATCACTTCGTCGAAAAAGCGGTCGACCTCACAGCGCACCGAGGCGAGGACCTTGAGCGCATCGGCATAGTCCTCGTTGGCGACATGCGACCTGACCAGTGGCGCAATCAACAGCACCCGCTCGAACAGGGCTTTCTCGGCGGCTTCCTCGAGCAGCGCGATGTCTGGCTCGGGCAGATTCTGCTCGGCTTTTTTCAGAATGTTGCCGATGCGCTTGTTGGCTGCCGCCAGCGCCAGCGACTCGGGAAGCTGCAGGAACTCGCGCACCGCCGCCAGCCTGGCGGGTACCAGATCGATGCGCGTCGGTCCTTGCGCGAGCACCGCTTCGATGACGTCGGGCGCATGCCCGGCGTCCTTCAAGAGACCACGCAGACGGTCATGGATGAAGGCGAGCAAGGGTTCGTCGACGGTGGCGAGCTGGATTCCCTGTTTGGCCAGCTCCGCTTGCGAGTCCTTGATCAGTTCACCGAGGTCGAGAGGCAGCGGCGTTTCCATCAGGATGCGCAGTACCCCGAGGGCGGCACGCCGCAGACCGAAGGGGTCCTTGTCGCCAGTCGGTAACTGCCCGATCCCGAAGAATCCGACCAGCGAATCCAGCTTGTCGGCCAACGCGGCGGCACAGGCAATGTTGCCGGCAGGCAGGGCATCGCCGGCAAAGCGCGGCCGGTAATGCTGTTCGATAGCGTCGGCAACTACCGGCAAACCCCCTTCGTGCAGCAGGTAATAGCGGCCCATGATTCCCTGCAGTTCCGGGAATTCGCCCACCATGTCGGTCAACAGATCGATCTTGGCGAACAGCGCCGCTCGTTCGGCGAGGTGGGCCTCGGCACCGAGTCTTTCGGCAATGCTGCGGGCGATGCGCCCCATTCGCTGCGCGCGGTCGCCGAGCGAGCCGAGCTTGTGGTGATAGACCACCGAGCCGAGAGACGTGACGCGAGTGGCAAAGCCATTCTTGCGGTCCTGATCGTAGAAGAAGCGGGCATCCGAGAGGCGAGGGCGCACGACACGTTCGTTGCCGCGGATGATGTGGACCGGGTCAGCGACCTGCATGTTGGAGACGATCAGGAACTTGTTGAGCAGCCTGCCCTGGCCATCGAGCAGCGGGAAGTATTTCTGGTTCTGCTGCATGGTCAGAATCAGGCATTCCTGCGGCACCTCGAGGTATTCGGCTTCGAACTCGCCGACATAAACCTCCGGCCATTCGACCAGCGACGTCACCTCATCAAGCAGGCCGTCGGCCGGATGGATGCGGGCATCAAGCTTGCCGGCAGCGGCGTCGAGCAGCGCGGCGATCTTTGCCCGCCGTTTGGAGAAGTCGACGATGACCTTGCCCGCAGCCAGTCTGGCGACATACTCGTCAGGATGATCGATGGCGATTTCGCCGCTCGACAGGAAGCGATGGCCCTGCGTCGTCCGGCCGCTGTGCAGCCCGAGGACTTCTCCGGCAACGACGTGCTGGCCGTGCAGGAGGATCAGGCCATGTACGGGGCGAACGAACTGGTGTTCGGAATCTCCCCAGTGCATCAATTTCAGGATTGGCAGCTTCCGGAGCGACTGGGAAACGATATCGGCCAGATGCAGCGCGAGTTCCTCGCCCTTTTTTTCGCGCCGGGCGACAAAGTATTCCCCTTTGCTGTCGGTCGTTGTCGCAAGTTGCTCGAAACGCACCCCGGCTGAGCGCATGAAGCCTTCGAGTGCCTTGGTCGGTTTGCCTGCGGCGTCGAGCCCACCGGCAACGCCGGGGCCCTTTTTCTCCAGCACGCGGTCAGGCTGGCAGGCGGCGATTCCAGTGATGGTCAGCGCCAGGCGGCGCGGGGTGGCGTAAGCGGTGCAGCGGCTGTCCGGGGTCGTGAACTCCTGTGCCCTGAGCGCAGAAAAAACAGCTTCGGCGAACGCTTCGGACAGCGACTTGAGTGATTTCGGTGGCAGTTCCTCGCTGCGCAGCTCGATCAGGATGGTATCGTTCATGTCATCGTACCCCAGTGCCAGCGGCCACCTTGCACATCGGGAAGCCGAGGGCCTGACGGGAATCATGGTAAGCCTGGGCGACTTCGCGCGCCAGGGCGCGCACACGGCCGATGTAGGCCGCACGTTCGGTTACCGAAATGGCGCCGCGCGCATCCAGAAGATTGAAGGTGTGCGAGCACTTCATCACCATTTCGTAGCCTGGAAGTGCCAGGCCGGCAGCGATCAGGCGCCGGGCTTCGGATTCGTGCTCGGCGAAATGACGGAACAGCATCTCGACGTTGGAATGCTCGAAGTTGTACTTCGACTGTTCGACCTCGTTCTGGTGATAGACGTCACCGTAGCTCACCCGATAGCCTGGCCCCTCTGCCCAGACCAGATCGAAAACGTTTTCCACTCCTTGCAGATACATCGCCAGGCGTTCGATGCCGTAAGTGATCTCGCCGAGGACCGGTTTGCAAGCAAGCGAGCCGACTTCCTGAAAATAAGTGAACTGCGTCACCTCCATGCCGTCAAGCCAGACTTCCCAACCGAGTCCCCAGGCGCCGAGGGTCGGGCTTTCCCAATCATCCTCGACGAAACGGACGTCGTGCTGGGCGGTATCGATTCCGAGCGCACGCAGCGAGTCGAGATAGAGGTCCTGGATGTTGTCCGGCGAGGGCTTGAGCACTACCTGATACTGGTAGTAATGCTGCAGGCGGTTCGGATTCTCGCCGTAGCGCCCGTCCTTGGGCCGCCGCGACGGCTGGACATAAGCCGCATTCCACGGCTCGGGGCCAATCGCGCGCAGGAAGGTGGCGGTATGAAAGGTTCCGGCACCGACTTCGATGTCGTAGGGTTGCAGCAGCGCGCAACCCTGCTTGTTCCAGAAATCCTGGAGACGCAGTATCACTTCCTGAAACGTGGGCATGGGAGAACTTCGGGTAAAAGCAAAAGCGAGATTTTACTTGGTTTCTCGCTGGACAAGAACCTGCTTCCGCAGCACCGCCCTGCGGCGACCGAGGAGAGCGATCAGCAACACGGCACAAACGATCACTGGCCAGTGACCCCAGCGCACATAAGGGGTGGCACCGGTATGGCCGCGCACTTCGCCGACCAGCGCGCCACGGGTGAAGGGAGGCAGCGACGAGAGCACGCGACCGTCCACGTCGACGATCGCCGTCATGCCGGTGTTGGTGGCGCGCAGCATCATGCGGCCGGTCTCGAGGGCGCGCATGCGGGCGATCTGCAGGTGTTGCGCGGGTGCCAGCGAATCGCCGAACCAGGCGACGTTGGAAATGTTGATCAGCAGCGTTGCGGCCGGCAGCGCAGCGATGATTTCCTCGCCAAAGACGTCCTCGTAGCAGATGTTCACCCCGACGCGCTGGCCGGCCAGGCGCAGCGGCGGCTGTCCCGGCGAGCCAGCGGTGAAGTTGGACATCGGGATGTTGGCCATGGCCATGAACCAGGCAAAACCGGGCGGTACGAACTCGCCGAAAGGCACCAGATGGACCTTGCTGTAGTGCTGCTGGCCGGACGCGCCCAGGCTCACTGCTGCATTGAAATACTGCTTGCCGTCGGCGACAGCGATTCCCAGCAGCAGGTCACCGTGCTGGCGCAGCGCCAGTTTTTGCAGCGCGTCGAGATACTCGGCGGGAACTTGGTCGAGGAAAGCCGGCAGGGCGGTTTCGGGCAGCACCGTGAGTTGCGCCGGATGCTCCTGTGCCAGACGGTAATAGGTGCGCAGCGAATCAAAGAACCGCTCGGGCCGCCATTTCATTTCCTGTGCCACGTTTCCCTGCAGCAAGGCCACCGATAGCGGCTCGCCCGCCACCTCTGTCCAGCGGAGGTCACGCAATCGGTCGCCGGTGACCAGAATCGCTGCGCCAGCGAGCAGCGGCAGCGCCGGGAAGCGGTGCAGCCAGCCGCGCGTGCTGCAGGGCTCGGTGGATAAGCAGCGCCTGCCGACCTCGAAGATCAGGGTCCCGAGCAGCGCTGAAACAAACGAGACCCCATGGACGCCGAGCAGCGCGGCATAACCGGCGAGCGGACTCGGTGGCGTTTGTGAATAGCCGGCGGCCAGCCAGGGGAATCCGGTAAAAGCCCAGGCACGCAAGCACTCGGCAAGCATCCACAGGCTGGCGAAGAGCAGGCCGCGCCGCCACCAGCCGACAACGGCGAAGCCAACGAACAGCGCCCCGGCCAGTGCCGGGAAGACCGCCAGGACAAGGCAGAAGAGCACGGTAGCCAGGCCCGCCACGGCTGCCGGCATGCCGCCAAAAACGCTCAGGCTGACATAGACCCACGAGACGCCGGCCAGAAACAGGCCGAGGCCATAGGCGGCGGCGATCAGCGCACCGTACCGGGCGCGCCGGTCGCCGCTGCAGCCGTCAATCTCGATACACAGCAGAGCAAACAGGCCGCCGAGGCTCAACCAGTTGACCGGAAACCAGCCAAGCGGTGCAAAGCCGACGACCCCCGTGGCTCCCAGGCAGGCGGCGCCAAAGCCGCGCCAACGCCGGGCTTTATTCAGCAGAATCGCCCGCCTCTGGCGATGGCGAGACTACCAAGGTGTAGATGCGGCGACTGTCGGCGCGCAAGACCTGGAAGCGGATGCCGTTGACGATGATCGTTTCATTGAACTGCGGTACCCGGCCGAGGTGAAGCAGGATCAGTCCGCCGACAGTCTGGCATTTGCTGTCGCTGAAGCGGGTGCCGAAAGCAGCGTCGAAGTCGGCTATCGCAGCATGTGCCTTGACGCGATAGAAGCCATTCGGATCGAGTTGAATTTGGTCGTCGGTCTCGTCAAAATCGTATTCATCTTCGATTTCGCCTACGATCTGTTCGAGGACATCCTCGATGGTGACCAGGCCGGCAATCCCGGCATATTCGTCGATGACGATCGCCATGTGATTGCGCGATACGCGAAATTCCCGCAACAAGATGTCGAGGCGCTTGAATTCGGGGATGAATACCGCCGGACGCACCCAGTCGCGCAGCCTGAAATCGCTCTCGCCCTGCACGCGCAGCAGATCCTTCGCCAGCAGGATGCCAACCACATTGTCGCGACTGCCGTTGATGACCGGGAAACGCGAGTGGGCAGTGGTGTTGACCCGGCTGACGACCTCCGCCAGCGAATCCCTGATGTCGACTACCTCCATCAACGGGCGTGGCACCATGACTTCCCGCACACACATTTCGGAAGCGGCAATGGCACCTTCGGTGATGCTCAGGGCATCGGCGTCAAGGAGCTTGCGCTGGTGCGCAGAGTGCAGCAACTGCATGAGTTGTTCGCGATCTTCCGGTTCGCGCACGAGAAACGAAGAAAGACGTTCCAGGAAACCGGGTCTGGGACTGCTGCTATCCATATCTGCCTTGTAAGGAATGCGACGTCAACAGCAACGCCTGGGGGGCCTGCAAAGCGGCGCAGCTGACGCTTCACTCCCGATTGCAATCCGCTGATCCAGCCATCCGGGGTGGCCTGTCGGCTCCGTTGATGGGCTCTCGCTTATGGCAGCCTGGGTTTCGCCATCTCCAGCTCCCAGGCTTGCAGGCGCAGAAGAGCCAAGGATAAGAATTCCAACGGCACTGAAGAGAGTATATGAGCCTTCATCAAGCAGCGTCAATGTTCGATTTGCACCCGTGAGCCCCTGAAAAGTCATCCGGATCCCGCCTTGTTCAGTGCCCGTGGACATCCGCCGGTCCGGTCCGGCCGGGCAGATGACCATAGGCACGAATTCTCTCTAACCGCTGTTGCGCAACCCGGAGGCGATGCCGTTAATCGAAAGATGGATGCCGCGGGCGACACGCTCGTCGGTTTCCCCGGCGCGATGGCGCTTCAGCAGTTCTACCTGCAGGTGGTTGAGCGGGTCCAGGTAGGGTGAGCGCAACTGCAGCGAACGCTTGAGCAGTGGATTGTCGGCGAGGAAGTCGTCCTGTCCGAGAATATCCAGCAGGTGTCGGCGGGTCAGTTCCCACTCGGCCCTGATGCGCTGGAAGATGCCGGCGCGCAGTTCCGCATCGGCGACGAGTTCGGCGTAGCGCGAGGCGATGGCGAGGTCGGTCTTGGCCAGCACCATGTCCATGTTGGACAACAGGCTCCTGAAGAAGGGCCAGGCATGGAGCATCCGGCGCAAGGTGGCCAGCCCTTCGGGGTTGGCCTGCAGATAGCCGTCGACCGCGGAACCGAAACCATACCAGCCAGGCAGCATCAGCCGGCACTGCGCCCACGAGAAGACCCAGGGGATAGCGCGCAGGTCCTCGATGCGCTCGGATGGCTTGCGCGAGGCCGGGCGGCTGCCGATGTTGAGGGTCGCGATTTCGGAAACGACTGTCGACTGCCTGAAATAGGTGGTGAATCCGGGCGTTTGATAGACCAGGCTTCGGTAGGCCACGAAGGCGCGCTGCGACAGTTCGTCCATCACGGCGTGGAACTGCTCGGCGGGTTCGACGCGGTTCTCGTGGTCGGTCAGGCTGGCTTCGAGCGTTGCCGCGATCAGCACTTCGAGGTTGCGTCGACCGGTGTCCGGGTTGCCGTACTTGGTCGAAATGACCTCGCCCTGCTCAGTCAGCCGGATTTGCCCGGACACGGCGCCGGCGGGCTGGGCGAGTATGGCGTGATAGCTGGGGCCGCCGCCGCGCCCGACCGACCCGCCGCGGCCGTGGAAGAGGCGCAACCGGACACCATGCTGGCGGCAGACGCGGGTCAGTCCGATCTCGGCTTTGTAAAGTTCCCAGCCCGAGGTCAGGAAGCCACCATCCTTGTTGCTGTCGGAGTAGCCGAGCATGACTTCCTGCTCGTCGCCAAGTCCGCCGATCAGCGCGCGGTAGGCGGCAAGGTCGAAAATACCAGCGAGCGTCGCCGCGCTCTTCTGCAAGTCCTCGATCGTTTCGAAAAGCGGGATGATGTTGACGTCGAGTTGCGGCTGGCTGCCAGGACGCAGCAGGCCGGCCTCCTTGAGCAGCAGTGCCAGTTCGAGCAGGTCGGAGACACCGTCGGTCTTCGAGATGATGCAGTTGGGCAGCGCCGCGGCGCCATAGCGCTGGCGTAGCTCGCGTGCCGCGAAGAAGATGGCCAGTTCGCCGCGGGTTTCCTCCGAATAGTCGAGAAAAGGCGAATGGAGCGGGCGCGGCGTCGCCATTTCCTCAACCAGCAAGCTAATGCGGTCGACCTCGGAAAGTTCCTCGTAATTGGGGCAACGCCCGGCACCGGAGAGGAGTTCGGCAACGCTGCGGGCATGGACTTCGGAATTCTGGCGCAGGTCGATCGGCGCCAGGTGGAAGCCGAAGACCTGCACCGCCCGCAGCAGGCGGCGCAGGCGGCCGTCGGCGAGGCTGGCGCTGCCGTTCTGCCTGAGCGAGGCGGACAGTACCTTGAGGTCGGCGTGCAGTTCGGCCGGGGTGGTGTAGGATTCGGCTTGGCCGATTTCATGGCGCACCGGCTCGACGCGGTCGAGCGTGCGGGTGGTCGCTGCGACACGCGCATAAATCCCCGTCAGCGCGCGACGGTAGGGCTCGTCTTCCCGTTGCGGCGAGTGGTCGGTGGAACGCGCCGAGAGGGCGTCGAGCTCGGTCGTGGTCCGGACCAGCAGGCTGGAGAGCGGCAGCTCGCCACCGAGTTCGTGAATTTCGTCGAGATAGTGATTGAGCACGGCCGCCGATTGCAGGCGCAGCGTTTCCCGCAGGATGTCCGCGGTGACGAAGGGGTTGCCGTCGCGGTCGCCTCCGATCCAGGTGCCGATGCGGAAGAACGGTGGCAGCGCCCAGGTCTGCTCGGGGTAACGCGCGTGCAACTGTTGAGCGACCTGGATGTAGAGGCGCGGCAGTTCGTTGAAGAAGGTTTCCTTGAAGTAGGTGATGCCATTCTTGACTTCGTCCAGCACCTTGAGGCGCACCGGACGCAGCATGCGTGACTGCCACAGAGTCAGGATCGCGTTGCCCAGGCCGAGATCGTTCTCCGCTTCCTCTTCTGGCGTCATGCGCTGGCGCTCGCGCTGGTCGAGCAGGTGGGCGAGGTCGCGGTGGTTGCGAATCAGGCTCTGGCGCTGAACCTCGGTCGGATGCGCGGTGAGGACCGGCGCTACCAGCGCGTGGGCGAAGAAATCGGCGACGACCTCCGGCGGGACCTCGCTCTCGGCGAGGCGGTCGAGGGCGTGGACAAGGCTGCCTTCGCGCGGCGGCGAACCCGCCAGATCATGAGCGCGCCGGCGCCGGACGTGGTGCTCGTCCTCGGCGATGTTGGCCAGTTGCAGGAAGTAGCTGAAGGCGCGGACGACCGTCTGCGTCGTGTCGCGCGACAGCGGGTCGAGGAGGGCGGAGAGTTCGGCGCGGGCGGCGGGGTCGCCGTCGCGGGCGAAGCGCACGGCAGTCTGGCGGACGCGTTCGACAATCTCGAAGACTTCGCTTCCTTCCTGCTCGCGCACGGTGTCCCCGAGAACCCGGCCGAGAAGCCGGATGTCGGCGCGCAGCGGCTCTTCCTTGTCATCGTCGAGCATGGCGATGGCGGGCGGCATCAATGCTTGCCCACCAGCAGGACCGAGGCGTTGGGCAGCCTGGCGACCCTCCCGGCGACCGAACCGAGGAACAGCAGGGCGACGAGACCGCGCTGGCCGTGGCGACCGATGACGATCGGGTCGCAGCCGAGTTCGCGTGCCTTTTCCACGAGAATGTCGGAGACGCGGCGCTCCATCGTCTCGAGCAGGACGATTTCGGCCTCGACGCCCGCTGCCCCGGCTGTGGCACGGGCGGCCTCGAGGATGGTGATACCGGCGTCTCGAATTGCCGTCATCGCATGATCGAAATCGAGCGACGTCTTCACGGCGTATTGGCGCCGAGTGCGGCAACTGCATGAGTTGTGTTCGCAAATGAGTTTTTCGCAATCTTCCGGCTCGCGCACGAGAAACGAAGAAAGACGTTCCAGGAAACTGGGTCCGAGACTGTTGCTATCCATATGTGCCTGAGTGTTCAAGAAGGGTCCGGGCGGCTGTTCGTAGCCATGTAGTGTACCGCCAGATCGTCGATGTTGCGCAGGCGCCGGCTCAGTTCTCGGGCCAGGTTGAGGGCCAGGAGCGTGAAGGTCTGTGGGTCAGACTCGTAGATCTGGAACAGATCGGCGTTGGACAAGGCCAGCACCGACACAGGCTCGAGTGCACGGATCGTTGCCGAACGACGCTGCGTGTCGATCAACTCCATTTCGCCAAAAACGTCACCGACCTGGAGAACGGCGATGCGCTTTCCAAACGTGCCGTTCGCGACAGGAGAGGCTTTCAGCACCTCGACCGAGCCGCTGCAGATCACGAAGAGGGAGTCACCATCTTCCCCCTCTTGAACGATCACCTCGGCAGCCGCGAAATGGAGTTCCCGCATCAGCAGCATGATCGACTGCATCGCCTGATCGCCAACGCCGCCGAAAATGGGTTGTTCCTGGAGGAATCGTGCTGTCTTCACTGCGCACTCCGGAGACAAAGATGGAAACCTCGACTATTGAAATAGCTTATACAGAATCAATCAGTTCACAAGGGCTGAAGATGTTCTTCGGCGCCGCTGATCCCGAATACCTGTTTGCGGATCCGGAACAATTCGTCGCGCGCGGCGGCGGCTTTCTCGAATTCGAGGTTTTTGGCGTACTCGCGCATCTCCTTCTCCAGGCGTCGCAGTTCGCGCGCCAGTTGCTTTTCGCTCATGGCCTGGTAGTCGGCCTGTTGCTGTGCGACCTTGAGGTCGCGTTGCGCGTTCTCGGCATCGTAGACTCCGTCGATGATGTCGATGACACGTTTGCTGATCCCCTTGGGTACGATGCTGTTGGCTTCGTTGAAAGCGAGCTGTTTGAGCCGCCGTCGTTCGGTTTCGGCGATCGCACGCTGCATCGAGTCGGTGACCCTGTCGGCGTAGAGGATCGCTGTACCGTGCAGATGGCGGGCGGCGCGACCGATGGTCTGGATCAGTGAGCGTTCGGAACGCAAGAAACCTTCCTTGTCGGCGTCGAGGATGGCCACCAGCGAGACTTCAGGAATGTCCAGGCCTTCACGCAGCAGGTTGATGCCGACCAGAACGTCGAACTTGCCCAGACGCAGATCGCGAATGATCTCGGCGCGCTCGACGGTATCGATGTCCGAATGCAGATAGCGCACCCGCACTTCATGTTCGTTAAGGTAATCAGTCAAATCCTCGGCCATGCGCTTGGTCAGGGTGGTGACCAGCACCCGTTCCGCCAGTGCTGTGCGTAGCCGAATCTCCGACAGCAGGTCGTCGACCTGGGTCGAGGCGGGGCGAACGATGAGTGTCGGATCGACCAGGCCGGTTGGGCGAACGAGTTGCTCGACGACCTGTCCCTGGTGTGTCGTCTCGTAGTCGGCAGGGGTGGCCGAAACGAAAATGGTCTGCCGCATCAGGGCCTCGAACTCGGCAAACTTCAGTGGCCGGTTATCGAGCGCCGACGGCAGACGAAACCCGTAATTGACGAGGTTCTCCTTGCGCGAGCGATCCCCCTTGTACATGCCACCGACCTGAGAAACCGAGACATGCGACTCATCGATGAACATCAGTGCATCGGTTGCCAGATAGTCGATCAGGGTGGGCGGAGGTTCGCCGACCTGGCGTCCCGAAAGATGCCGGGAATAGTTCTCGATGCCCTTGCAGAAACCGACCTGATCGAGCATTTCGAGGTCGAAACGGGTACGCTGTTCGATGCGCTGCGCTTCGACCAGACGGTTCTCGGCGTTGAAGTAGGCGATCTGTTCAACGAGTTCCCCCTTGATCGCCTCGATTGCCCGCAACACGGTCTCGCGCGGTGTCACATAGTGCGACGACGGGAAAACCGTGAAGCGCAGCAGCCGGGCCTGCAGATGACCGGTCAAGGGGTCGAAGAGTTGCAGGCCCTCGATCTCGTCGTCGAACAGCGAGATCCGGATTGCCTGTTCGGCGTGTTCGGCGGGGAAGACGTCGATGGTGTCGCCGCGAACCCGAAAGGTGCCGCGGTGAAAGTCGGTCTCATTGCGCTCGTACTGCATGTCGGCGAGGCGCCTGATCATCTCACGCTGGCCGATACGGTCGCCGACGCGCATGGTCAGGATCATTTTGTGGTACTCGTCGCGGTCACCAAGGCCATAAATGCACGAAACGGTGGCAACGATCACGCAATCCCGGCGTTCGAGCAGGCTCTTGGTCGCGGACAGGCGCATCTGTTCGATGTGCTCGTTGACCGAAGAATCTTTTTCGATGAACAGGTCGCGTGCCGGCACATAAGCCTCCGGCTGGTAGTAGTCGTAATAGGAAACAAAATACTCGACCGCGTTATCAGGAAAAAATTCGCGGAATTCGGCGTAGAGCTGTGCCGCGAGCGTTTTGTTGGGCGCCAGAACGAGCGCTGGACGACCCGTTCGCGCG
This sequence comes from Candidatus Accumulibacter cognatus, assembly GCF_000584975.1. Lineage (NCBI taxonomy): Bacteria > Pseudomonadati > Pseudomonadota > Betaproteobacteria > Candidatus Accumulibacter > Candidatus Accumulibacter cognatus. The sequence goes on from NZ_JDST02000064.1 coordinate 15,457, forward strand.
ATGACATTGGCCATGGTGTAGGTCTTGCCCGAGCCGGTGACGCCAAGCAGGGTCTGGAATGAGAGCCCGTCCTGCAATCCTTCGACCAGCCGATCAATGGCGGCAGGTTGGTCGCCGGCCGGCAGGAAGGGTTGGTAGAGACGAAACGGGCTGCCCTCGAAGGTGACGAAGGGCGGTTTCTCAGGAGAGTGCGCTTGGTTCGGCATGTTAGAATTCTACGTTGTTTCGCGACGGATCGGCGCCGAGAACGGCCGTTCAGCGTTCTGTCTCGCGGATCTGGTTGTGTCTTCGGTGGGTGAAGGAACCATGCACCACCGCTTTCGTCAAGGCACAACGAACCCATCTTGACCAACCGAGCAACTGAGGAAACCTGCATGACCGCTTCGATTTTCGCCGCCGTGGAAATGGCTCCACGCGATCCCATTCTCGGCCTCACCGAATCATTCAACGCCGATGGACGCTCCACCAAGGTCAACCTCGGCGTTGGCGTGTACCTCGATGGCAGTGGCAAGGTGCCCCTGCTCGCTGCCGTCAAACTGGCCGAGAAAGCTCGTCTGGAGGCCATGCCGCCGCGTGGCTATCAACCGATCGACGGCCTGGCCGCTTACAATCAGAACGTACAGAAGCTGCTTTTCGGTGCCGACTCGGCGCTTCTTGCAGAGGGGCGCGTGCTCACCATCGAGGCGCTGGGCGGCACCGGCGCGCTCAAGGTCGGCGCCGACTATCTGCGGCGTCTGCTGCCCGAAGCCACGGTGTATCTCAGCGATCCGAGCTGGGAAAATCACCGCGCACTGTTCGAGAACGTAGGCTTCACGGTGGCGACTTATCCTTACTACGATCCAGCGACGCATGGCGTCAATTTTGCCGCCATGCAGGCTGGACTGAATGCCTTGCCGACGGGTTCAATCGTCGTTCTGCATGCCTGTTGCCATAATCCAACCGGCGCTGATCTCGACGAGGTACAGTGGCGCCAGGTCATCGAAGTGATCGGCGCCCGTGGTCTCCTGGCCTTCGTGGACATCGCCTATCAGGGCTTTGCTGACGGCCTCGTAGAGGATGCCCTGGCGCTCCGGCTGTTTGCTGAGTCTGGCTTGCAGTTCCTCGTGGCGAGTTCATTTTCGAAATCGTTCTCGCTGTACGGAGAGCGTGTCGGTGCCCTGTCGGTGATCACCGCCAACAGGGATGAATCAGCGCGCGTGCTGTCACAGATCAAGCGTATCGTCCGCACCAACTACTCCAGCCCGCCGACGCATGGCGGTGCCATTGTCTCTGCGGTGTTGTCCAGTCCGGAGCTGCGCCGCTTGTGGGAAGAAGAACTGGCAGAAATGCGCGGGCGAATCCGTGCCATGCGCCTCAGTCTGGTCGACCGGCTGAAGGGCCGGGGAGTCAGTCAGGACTACTCCTTTGTCATTCGGCAGAGAGGGATGTTCTCCTATACCGGACTGAGCGCCGAGCAGGTCAACCGCATGTGTGAGGAGTTCGGTATTTACGCTGTGAGCAGTGGCCGAATCTGCCTGGCGGCGCTGAATACGCACAACATCGACTACGTGGCTGACGCCATCGCAGCGGTCCTCTAATGGATGATTCCCTGATCAGTGGTTGGCTGTTTGCGTCAGCGGCGACTTGAGGGGGCCGCTGATCAGGATCGACCGGCTGCTGTGATCAGCCTGGCCGCGCATCTGGACATCCATCCTGCCGCGTAACTGGAGCTTGCGGGTCAGTTCGATCTGTCCAGAGGACTGCATCAGGCCGGCATTCAACGCCAGGCGTGAAAAGAGGAAAGCGTCTGGCGTCACCGTGATGGCGCCGGACAATTCCTCGAAACGGGTCCAGCCGCCCAGCGTTGCTGGCGTGCTCAATGATCGGCGTACTGCCTCGGGAAGATCGATGCCACCCAGCCTGCCACGACGCATCGTAAAGTTTCCGCTGGCCTGAAGTGCAGCGGGTAGGCCTGGCCAACTGGCCGAGTTGGCCGAGAATTTCAGCTTGCCATGCGCCTCGCCCTGGAATTGGCTCCCGATACCCAAAGCTTCGCCGAGTTTCCGGGCATTGATCCGCTCGAACGACAGTTCACCGGCAATTGCCGCTTGCTGTCCATCGCGCAGTATCATCGCCGCGCGCACCACGCCGTCGAAAATTCGCGATTCGAAGCTGTCGATGACCCAATCGCTGCCTTCGATGACCCCCTTCACGTTCAACGAATCAAAAAGAAACGGCGAACCCTGTGCTACCCGCCAGGCGATCGCATCGATCTGAACCGTGAGTCCGCGCTCGCTCGGGTTGAGCTTCAACAGCAGGGCGCGGTCTCGCGAGCGTAGCGAGATCGATTCCAGGTGGTGATCGGTCGAGAGTTCGCAGTGGCCATCCATTTCGTCAATGGCCAGTTCGGAGAACGAGAATGCCGCATTGCTGATCGTCAACTGCTGAACGCCGACCCGGGCTGATGGGCTGGCGACGGAGGCCAGCATTCGCGACAGATTGCTGATCGTCGCGACGGACAGCCTGACGTCGCTCAGTTCAGCCTCCCTGAAGAGAATCTTGTCCGCCCGAAGCGTCTGGAGTTCGGGTTGCAGGCGGACCTCGGCGATCTCAAGCCCCTCGCTTCCCTCACCGAGGCGGACATTAACCAGCAGCAAGCCGGGCCGGGGATAGACACTGACCCGCATACGATCGATCCTGGCAGGCTGTCCGATGCTTTGCGCCAGGCCGGCTTCCACCTCCGGCAGGTAGTTGGCGTAAGGAAAGAACAGGGCCAGAAGAAAGAGCACGGCGCAGAGCGACAGTCCCCCCAGCAGCAGGCCCAGCGACCAGGTCAGAGACCATCGCCGGCGGCCACGCCGGATCGGTTTGAGCGCTGGCTCATCGTTCTCAGTGGCAGGTCGGGCGATCGCCTTCAGACGATCAACAAGCGAGGGTTTCGCCGGTTCGGCTTCGGCGGTTGCCGCCGGTCTGGCAACTGTGGTTTCCTGCTGTGGCTGCAGGGCCGCGCCGGACAGCGGGCCGCCGCTCAGAGAAGGCTGCGGCGTGAGCGAGAGGGGAGCGCGCGAGGGATGGCTTCCCCGACTTTCAGAATCAGGCAAAGGAATGCTCCGGCCTTTCTGGTCGTCGGATACAGGTTCCTCGACGGGTGCGGCAGCGTTGTCGCCAAAAGTGGAGAATTCGGAAACCGCACGGATGGCCGTTGCCACGATGCCTGTAGGTGAGTCCTTGGCGTGCCGCCAGACCGAGTTCTTTTCGATTCTCCGTTCGATGAATCCGTCATGTTCGAGTTCGAGCAGTGCATTCTGGGTAATCGGAGCATTGCCGGTCTTGTCGCATAACTCGGCGACGGTGGCGTTGCCATCGACGAGAATGAGCACCATCCGGACGTTTCGCTGGACGACCCGCGTTCGTTGCAGCATCGCTTCTTCGCCGGCCGGGGTCTTGGCGAAAACCAGATTGGCATCGATCAGATCAGGGTCCATGGTATTGGCAGGGCCGCAGGGTTAATGTGAAAGTCTCGTCGGCGACTGATCACCTTCAGGGAAGGGTCCGGCCGTTGCAAGGATCGAATGGTGCATTGTGCACCTTGTTGGCAGGCGGGAAAAGGCGCAGACGACATGGGCCGGCATCCGTGCTTCGACAGCATAAACGGCCTGGCCCGTTCCTGCACGGCCAATCACCTGCTTGCCGCCCGGATGTTGAGTCGCTGCAATGGGTTTTTGGGCCCACGGGCAGGCTGGCCATTCATTCCGGCAGCGGCGCTGGGTGGTAATGAACGGCCAGCCAGACGCTGGTCTGATCGGGTTGCTCCAGTCCACACTGTGCAGCCGATAAGGCGCAATGCGTAGATTGGCAGGCGAGTCTGGAGGTGGCAGTTTGGCGAACAGATTGTCCATTGGGCGTGAGCGGTGAGTGGTCGATGCGGCAGGCAACAGATCCGAATGGTGAAGAGCGGATGATAAACGCAGCCGATCCCGAAAATTGAAAAATGGCGGTGTTTGAGTTTCAATTGCCACGTGCCTGGCATGTGGTCTGGCGGCTGGAGATTAGCCCAAGCGCTCCGGTGGGCGCTCAGTTCCCGCTGGCGGCCACCAAGTCATGGAGGGGAAATAGGGGAAATAGGGGAAATGACGACGCGCTGTTCAGCATCCTTGTCTGGCAGCGGTTTCGCACCGGGCGCGGCGCGGACGATACTACCGTGGTGCTCCCGCGGGCCTGGGGCGCCTTGCTCGAACGTCTTGACGGTCGGCGACGCGCTCGGCAGCAATCATTCGGTTGCTGCGCTATTTCTTCAACGAATTGCCGAATCTCCTGCCGGCGCTCGACGAAGCTGTCGAATGGGATAATGCCTCCGACGAGAGACCCATCTGCGTGGCTATCGCCGCACTGGCCAAGGTCTTCGCATATGCCAGTCGCGCCGAGATCTGCCTGACTCATCTCGAACCACTGGCCGGCTCAGGCCCTGGTCCTGGTGCGTACCGTCTCGCTATTCGCTTTCCTGGGTCGCAGGTTCTGGAGCGATGACGTCGCGAATCGCTGACTTCAGCTCGCTGCGGTCGAGATGGACGAGCAGCAGGAGACCGGCGCGAATGAGTTCTTCCTTGCTGGCGGAGACGCCCTTGCGCGCAAGTTGCTTTTTCAGCCTGGAGAGATCGAGGAATTCGCTATTGGTCAGGCGTACCTCGCAGCGAACCATCCTTGCGGTTTTCCTTCCCTTTTTTCGGCCCGGCTTCTCGCCGGTTTTTCCGGCCAGCCTTTTCAGTTTGAGTGCATGTGTTGCAGCGGCGATCGGGTCATCGCCGGGAGGAGTGGCTGATGCTGACATTCAAATCTCCGTGACAGGAAGCAACAGGTTCAGGGTTCAACAGCGGTCCATTGTGCGGAAGGATGGCAGGTGTCTCGCTGCGAGTGGGGGTTCCGGAGGGGCTTCGGAGTATTCCAAAGATCTTTGTCTGGGGCAATGCTCAGGAACCGTGCATCAAGGCATCGAGCAACTTGCGCATGTCAACCGGCCGCGGGCGGGCCTTGTTCTCGCCACCGTAAACGCTGCCGACTTTCCGGGCATTGATCCGTTCGAGGTTCTCGCTATACGCCCGTGCCGGCAGCGGCAGGTAGTTCGCTTCGACAACCAGCCGCTCGGCGTTCTTCATGCAGAAATCGACGAAATCCTTGACCGCCGGTTTTTCGAGCGACTTTTCATTGACGTAGAGGAACACCGGACGCGACAGCGGCTGATAGCTGCCGTTGCGAATGTTGGCAACCGTCGGCAGAACGGCTTCCTTGCCGTCCCCGATTGCCACAGCCTTCAGCTTCTTCCCGTTTTCGACGTAGTAGTCGAGGCTCAGATAACCCAGAGCGTCCTTGTCGTCGGCGATCCGCTGCGCCAGCACGGCGTGGTCTTCGGCAGTCTGGACATCGCTGCGGCTGGACTTTGCAGTGCCAACGACGACTTCGGTGAAGGATTCAAAAGACCCCGAGTCGGCACCCGGCGCGTAGAGATTGATCTTCTGGGCCGGCCATGCCGGGTTGAGGTCTTTCCAGGTGTTGATCCGGTTCTGTGCTTCCGGTTCCCAAAGCTTTCTCAGATCGGCAACGCCCAGTCTATTGACGAAGGTGTTCTGTGGATTGACCACGACGGTCAGCGCATCGTAGGCCATCGGCATTTCGTAGAAGCGGACGCCGGCTTTGGCGCAGTCGTCCATTTCCTTTTTCAGGATCGGTCGCGAGGCATTCGAGAGGTCGGTCTCGCCGCGGCAGAACTTCGTGAAACCGGCACTAGTTCCGGAGACGCCGATGTTGACGTGCACTTCGTGCAGCTTGGCCCGCTGGAAATCCTGGGCAACCGCCTCGGTGATCGGATAGACCGTGCTCGAACCGTCGATCTTGACCACGGGCGCGGCGGCGCCCATGGCCAGCGGACTGACCGCCAGAGCCGCAGCAAAAGCGCCTGCAGGAAAAAGCGACGTTGCAATTGAAGCGGACAGATCGCGTGACATGGAAAGTCTCCGTGATTAGAGTTGATCGAAACGATGCAGAGATTATGTGACAGCTTTGTGACGGATTGATGACAGATTGTCTTTGCCGCTCGCCGAAGAAGATCTGCCAGGTTGGCTACAACCGTTCTGGTGGAATCGTCGCCCCTACTCGCACGACCGCACGACGGGCCTGTTTGCGTGCGGAAGCGCGACGCCCGATAATGGGTGCTGGCGCCGGGCCGACAGTCCGGCAGAACTCGGGAGCGTATTATGGATCTATGGGCATGTCCGGCGGTAGTGACCGGGGCGGCATCGGGCCTGGGTGCCGAAACGGCGCGCTATCTCACTGAAGCGGGTGCCAAGGTGGCAGTGATCGACATCGACGCCGAGGGTGTCCAGAGAGTTGCCGACGAGATTGGTGCGCTCGCCATTCCCTGTGACGTCGCCGATGCACGATCTGCAGAGCAGGCGATCGCCATGGCACGCGCGGCGCACGGGGCGGCGCGCGTGCTGGTGCACTGCGTCGGCCGTGGCCACTGCAATCCAATCGTCGGGGTCAGTGGTCCGATGCCACTGGAGGATTTTCGCCAGCTCGTCGAGGTTAACCTGATTTCGACCTTCAACATGATGCGGCTCGCCGCTGCCGACATGGCGGGCCTGCAGCCACTGGCCAACGGCGAGAGAGGCGTCATCCTGTCGACGGCATCAGTCTCGGCCTACGAAGGACAGAGCGGTGAGGCAGCGTATGCCGCTTCGAAAGGCGGCGTCGTCAGCATGATCCTGCCGGCTTCGCGCGAACTCGGTCCGCTCGGTATCCGTGTCGTCGGTATCGCGCCCGGCCTGTTCGGCACGCAGACACTGTTCGATATGGAAAAGAATCTCGACTCGCGGCTGGCGAGGCAGATCCCGTTCCCGCACCGCTTTGGCGATCCCGCCGAGTTCGCGATGCTGGTTTTGCATGTCCTCAAGAATGTCATGATCAACGGCAGCGTGCTGCGCCTCGACGGAGGCTACCATCGCTGAAAGGGTGCGAGATGATGAAGGAGAAGGGACGGAAGGCTGAGCACAGCAGGACCATTGTCCTGTATCTTGTCTCGCACGCCTCGGGCGAGCTGGTCGAGATGCTGGCGCGCAATGCTGTAACCCAACTTACTGGACTCGAGGTGAAACGCCGGCTGTGGAAGATGGTCCGCCACCTCGACCAGGTTCCCGAAATCCTCGGCACATTCGCCAGTTCGCCGGGCTATGTTCTGCACAGCATCAGCCACCACGATATCCGCGAGGCACTTGAGGAAGGCTGTCGTCGGCTCAACCTCCCTTACCAGTTTGCGCTCGAGCCGCTGCTCGGCCGGCTCGCCGGATACTCCGGCGCCACTGTACAGTTTCACAACAGTTCTGGCGACGCTTTTGACGAGGACTACTACCGCCGTGTCGAGGCCATGAAGTACACCCTGGCCCACGACGACGGTATCGGCAGCGATGATCTCGAGGGCGCAGACGTGATCGTCGTCGGGGTGTCACGGGCAACCAAGACGCCGACCTGCATGTACCTTGCTTCGCGCGGCATCAAGGCCGCCAATGTGCCGCTGGTGCCGGGGGCGCCGCCGCCGCTTGCGCTGTTGCATGTGCGTAAGCCATTGATCGTCGGGCTCACCGTGGATCCAGTGCGGTTGGCGATGGTCCGTGCGGCCCGCCTGACCGCTCTGCAGGACGACACCAATACCGACTACGCGGATATTGACGGTCTGCGCAAGGAAGTGCTCGAAGCGCGTCGCCTGTTCATCCGGCGCGGCTGGCCAATCATTGACGCCACCCATCGTTCGATCGAGCAGACGGCGTCAATGATTGTCGAAATGCTGCGTAAACGGGCGATCGAGGGTCATTAGCAGGCGACGGCCCGGCCAAGCATCGTTTCGCAACCGCTAGCGCTGCTAGAAAAAATATCGATGGGCGAAGAACGCCGCAAGACCCATGGCTATCGTCATCAACAGATTGCGCGTGACGATGCCGGCGGCAAGGCTGAGCAGCGCGGCGACCAGGTAGGAGTTGGCAAACGAAACCTGCCACTCGCCATTCGGCAGCAGGACGGCTGGTACGGTGATGGCCGTCAGCACTGCCGGCGGGATGAACCTGAGCGAGACTTCGAGCCACGGCGCCAGGCGAATCCGGTCTGCCACTGCGAACAGAAAATAGCGGATGCCGAAGGTTACGATCACCATCCCGACAAGCATCCAGGCTTCAGCGCCACTCATCGCCGGTGAGCCTTCTGGCGTGCGTCGATGATGCGCTGCGCCAGAAGGCCCGAGGCGATGCCGGCGAAAGCGGAAACGACGATCCCGAGCTTGTAGGGCATCGCCAGCGTGAGCAGCGACGCCGCCCCTGCCGTGAGAACGGAGAGCAGGACAGGGATGGTTTTGACAAAGGGGATGATCATCCCGATGAAGGTTACCGGCATCGCCACATCAAGCCCCCAACTCTGCGCGTCAGGAATGCGGTGGCCGAGCACCAATCCGAGAAAGCACCAGGATTGCCAGTTGAGATACATGGCGATCGACGAGCCGAGCTGGTACCAGTGTTTGCAAGGTGACGAATCGTTCTTTTGAAAGCGGTGCACGGTTACCGCGAAGGTTTCATCGGTCAGCCAGAACGCCAGTGGAATCCGCCATCTTTGCGGTAGCTCCTTGAGATACGGGAGAAGGGTGGCGCTGTAGAGCATGTGGCGCAGATTGACGATCAGGGTTGTCAGCACGATGATCGCGACCGGCGTCTGTGCGGCGACGAGCCCGACGGCAATGAACTGCGATGAACCGGCGAAAACCAGCGCGGACATCAGGATTGCTGCCGCCATCGACAGACCAGAGGTAGCAGCGATGGCACCGTAAATCAGCCCAAACGGCAGCGCGCCGAGTAGCAGCGGCAGCGTATCGCGGATTCCCGAGAGAAATTCGTGTTTCTTATCAGATTCAAGGTGATTCATGGGAGTGGGCTCGCTGAAGTACTCTTTCAACGGTCACAACTAAAGCCTTTTTTGAAGGCTTGGAAGTTCAGGATCAGCAAGGAATTCAGCGCCTTGGCGTGGATGGTATGAGTATCCTGCAGTCAGAATGTGTCAGCTTGGTGATCATCAGGACGAGCTCGGAGAGGGGAAGGTGGCACTATGGTAGACTGCTGTTCAATTTTAACGCTCAAGAGGCCGCCATGTCCGGCAATACCTTCGGCACCCTGTTTTCCGTGACTTCTTTTGGTGAGTCGCATGGGCCGGCGATCGGCTGCGTGGTTGATGGCTGCCCACCTGGACTTGCGATCAGCGAGGCCGATATTCAGGCCGATCTGGACCGCCGCAAACCCGGAACCTCGCGGCATGTGACGCAGCGGCGTGAGCCCGATGCCGTTGAGATTCTGTCGGGAGTCTTTGCAGGTCGGACCACGGGCGCGCCGATTGCTCTCCTGATCCGCAATCAGGATCAGCGCAGCAAGGACTACAGTAACCTCGCCGAGACCTTCCGTCCGGGACATGCCGACTATGTTTACACACAGAAGTACGGTTTTCGCGACCATCGCGGTGGTGGTCGCTCGTCGGCTCGTGAGACGGCGGTTCGCGTCGCTGCCGGGGCGATCGCCCGCAAGTGGCTGGCGGAACGTTACGGGGTTCGCATCTGTGGCTGGATGAGCCAGCTTGGTCCGATCGAAATCCCTTTCGTTGCCACGAGAGAGATCGATGGCAATGCCTTCTTTGCCCCGAACGCGGCCATCATTCCACAACTCGAGGAGTATATGGATGTGTTGCGCAAGTCCGGTGATTCAGTGGGGGCGAAGATCACGGTCACGGCAACGGGTGTTCCACCGGGCTGGGGGGAACCGGTTTATGGTCGTCTCGATGCCGAGATTGCCTATGCGATGATGGGCATCAATGCGGTCAAAGGAGTCGAGATTGGCGCTGGTTTTGCCAGCGTCTCTCAGAAGGGTAGCGAACATGGTGACGAAATGACACCGCAGGGCTTTCTCGGCAATCATGCCGGTGGTGTGCTCGGAGGTATCTCGAGCGGCCAGGATCTGGTCGTTAATCTGGCGATCAAGCCGACCTCGAGCATCCGTCTGCCGCGCCGCTCGGTGACTCTTGAGGGCCAGCCGGTGGTGGTCGCAACCCATGGTCGACACGACCCCTGTGTGGGCATCCGCGCGACGCCGATTGCCGAGGCCATGCTGGCCCTGGTGTTGATCGATCAGGCCTTGCGGCATCGCGCCCAGTGCGCCGACGTGGTCTGCCCGACGCCAGTGATTCCGGCGCATCCGGTGGGGTGACGGGCAGACCTGGCAATGGGTATAATCGCGTTGTCCGGTCACGCATGGGGCGGGCCGGGACCAGCCACAGGGGCGATGATCATGCAAGTTGAGCACCACGACCTTCACCATGAGTTTCCCGAGTATTTGGATTACATTCACTCGCTGAAAACGGCAAGCGAGCAGTTTGGCCACATGTATGACGAGTACCATCAACTGACCAGAGAGGTCGAGCGGCTCGAAGAAGAAGACCTGCCGGTCGACGACTTCACCATCGAGAACATGAAGAAGCAACGCGTGTGGCTGAAGGACCAGATGTACCGAATGCTGGTTGCACACAAGAACGGCGTCTGATTCGATCGAGGCCGGAGTCGTCGGATGCATCCGGTAGAATTGCCGGATGCATGACCTTCCCTATTGGCGACTTTCCGGCTACTACTTCTTCTATTTCGCTTTCGTCGGCGCATTTTCGCCTTATTTCGGGCTCTATCTCCAGTCGCTATCGTTTTCGGCCTGGGACATTGGCCTGCTGATGTCGCAAATGCAGCTGATGCGTCTTTGTGCGCCTTATATATGGGGCGCTCTCTCGGATCGTCTGGAGCAGCGGGTGAGGATCGTCCGTCTCGCGGCCCTGCTCAGCCTGTTCGGGTTTTTGGCTTTTTTTGTCGTGCAGAGCTTTGTGGCGATGCTGGCCGCCATGGCATTGCTGGCGTTTTTCTGGAGTGCCGCGCTGCCGCTGGTCGAAACCGTGACTTTCGACCATCTGCGTGACAAGCCTGGCCAGTACAGCCGCATCCGCCTATGGGGATCGATCGGTTTCATCGTCGCCGTCATGGGAACCGGCGCGCTGCTGGACAGCATGCCCTTGCCCAGGCTGCTGTGGGTGATCGTTGGCACGTTGGCCGGCATTCTGGTCTGCGCGCTGGTGGTTCCCGAAGTGGCGTCGTATGGATCGGCGGATGAACAACTCCCGGTGGCCACGATCATCCGCCAGGCGCGTGTCCGGGCACTGTTTGCCGCGTGTTTCCTGATGTCGGCGGCGCATGGCTCGCTCTATGTGTTCTACTCGATCCATCTCACCGATCATCACTACAGCAAGCTCTTGGTCGGTGGTCTATGGTCGCTCGGCGTCCTCGCCGAAATCGGCGTCTTCTTTTTCATGGTCGCCATGCAGCGAAGCCTTGGCCTGCGGGTCATTCTTCTCATCAGTTTTGCCGCAACGGTGTTGCGTTTCCTGATGATCGGCTGGTGCATCGAGTGGCTGGCGGTGATTATCCTCGCCCAACTCCTGCACGGGCTGACCTTCGGCGCCTATCATGCGGCAGCGATTGCCGCAGTCAACCGCTGGTTTCCAGGGCGCTGCCAAGCGCGCGGACAAGCGCTGTATTCGAGTATCTCGTTTGGCGCCGGCGGCCTGCTCGGCAGTCTGCTCAGCGGCTGGACCTGGGACCGCCTGGGGGCCGGGCTGACTTATACCTTGAGTTCGGTGTTTGCGGCCGCTGGCCTGATCTTCGTCGTGCTTTGGGTGAAACGCAGCGATCTCGATGATGCCTGCGATATACGCCCCTTGCGAATTGCTCGACGTTGATGTGAAAGTCGCGTCAGCCACCCAGGAATCAGCGGTGTTCTGACGGTCTCATGGAAGCCGCTGTGGGCATTGGGGAGATGGCCTGCGGCACCGGGAAGGTGGTCGAAAAAAACGCCGTTCGCTGGAAAATGCCCTAAGATGGTCGGCCCTCAACCACTGGTAAGGAGACAGAGATGCACATCGGTGTACCCAGAGAAATCAAGAACCACGAATACCGCGTTGGTCTGACCCCGTCATCGGTCCGGGAAATGGTCGCCCACGGCCATCAGGTGACGGTTGAAACTGGCGCCGGCAAAGGCATCGGCGCCACCGACGAGGTCTACCAGAAGGCCGGCGCAGTCATTGCACCCACCGCCGCGGAGATTTTTGCCTGCGCCGAAATGATCGTCAAGGTCAAGGAACCACAGGCCGAGGAGCGTGCGATGTTGCGCGAAGGACAGATTCTCTATACCTATCTGCATCTTGCGCCCGATCCGGCGCAGTGTGCCGATCTGGTCAAGAGCGGTGCGGTCTGTATCGCCTACGAAACGGTCACGCAGGCCGGCGGTGGCCTGCCACTGCTGGCACCGATGTCCGAAGTCGCCGGCCGCCTGTCGGTCCAGGCCGGTGCCTACTGCCTCGAAAAAGCGCATGGAGGCATGGGTGTCCTGCTCGGTGGCGTTGCCGGCGTGCCGTCGGCCAGGATCGTCATCCTCGGCGGTGGTGTCGTCGGCTCGAATGCAGCGCAGATCGCAGTTGGCAGCGGTGCCCAGGTGGTGGTTATCGATCGCAACATTGATGTGCTGCGGCGCATGGATCGCCTGCTCGGCGCGCGCGTGATCACTGTCTTTTCCAACCGGGACAACGTTGAGCAGCATGTGCTGCGCGCCGATCTGGTCATCGGTGGCGTGTTGATCCCTGGCGCCGCCGCACCCAAGCTGGTCACTCGCCAGATGGTCGAAGCGATGAAGCCGGGTTCGGTGATCGTCGACGTCGCCATCGACCAGGGCGGCTGCTGCGAAACGGCCAAGGCGACGACGCATGCCAATCCGACCTACCTGGTCGGCAACGTCGTGCATTATTGCGTCGCCAACATGCCGGGCGGCGTGCCGCGCACCTCGACCTATGCGCTCAACAACGCGACCCTGCCTTTTGCACTGCAGATCGCTGACAAAGGCTGGCGGCAGGCGCTCCAGGACGACGAACACCTGCGCAATGGTCTCAACGTCGCCCTCGGAAAAGTCACCTGCCGTGAGGTCGCCGAGGACCTTGACTACGACTATCACGAGGCGCTGTCGGTGATCGCTGGCTAACGGTCATGACTTTTCCAGGCTTCCCGATCATGATCATGATCGGGAAGCCGACAAGAAACCTCACCGTTGGCAGGACTCGGTCTTGCGCCCTGCCGAATCAGTTTGGAATTGTTGAGGAGGCCCCGCCACTCCTCCTGGCACAGGCGCGCAGCACCGTGCGGGAACCGACGAGCCGGATTACAGGCGAGCCGATGGCTCACCTATCCGGAGGCCTGTGGACTACTCGGTATGGGTATATATCCTGCCGCCACAGTTCACGAAACACCGACGATAGTCCTCTTCGCAACGCCAGGTGCTTTCGGTAGCCGAACAATAGCCGCGCTGCTTGTCACACTTCTTGGCATCATCCTTGCTGACAGCACGGGAAATACAGTGACGGTAGGCCGATTCGTTGCGCCGTTCACAGCCTTCCTTTTCCCACTGAGCCCGCTGTATTTCGTTGCCACGGCAGGTCTCCTGAACACCCGCGCAGTGTGTAATGCAGATACGGCCTGAGTCGGTAGCCGGCAAGACATATTCATAACGCGTGCTCGTGCAGGCAGACATGGTGAGCGTGAACAGGGCAAAGACGACGATTTTCAGTTCCATCAAGGGTTTTCGTGAACACATCTTGAAGCAGCTCCGGTCAACGTAAGGCTCGCTCAAAACGGTCATCTAGACGACGGCACCCTCATCATTGGCGCCTTCGATCTGCTTCTTGGGCCTGATGAACTGCTCGCGCGAGACGCCGAGCCACATCACCAGCGGACTCGCCACCAGCACAGAGGAATAGATACCGAAACAGATGCCGATGGTCAGTGCCAGGGCGAAGTAATACAAGGTCTCACCGCCGAAGAGCAGCATCGACAGCACCATCATTTGTGTCGAGGCATGCGTGATGATGGTTCGCGAAATGGTGCTGGTAATCGCGTGGTCGAGCACCTGCGGCGTGGTGAGCCCCCGGACTTTCTTGAAGGTCTCGCGGACGCGGTCGAAAACGACGACCGACTCGTTGACCGAGTAGCCGAGGACGGCTAGTACGGCTGCCAGCACTGAAAGCGAGAATTCCCACTGGAAAAAGGCAAAGAAACCAAGGATGATGATTACATCATGAAGGTTGGCGATGATCGCCGACACCGAAAAACGCCACTCGAAGCGAAAAGCCAGGTAGACGACGATGCCGATGACCACCAGCAAGAGCGCCAGGGCGCCGTTTTCTGCCAGTTCCTTGCCAACCTGCGGGCCGACGAACTCGACTCGACGCAGCGTCGCGCCCGGTGCTTCGGTGGCGAGGGACTGCATCACGGCCTCGCCGATCTTGGCGGTGTTCTGCTCGGCCTTGAGGGGCAGGCGAATCAGGACATCCTGGCTGGAACCGAAATTCTGTACCGAGAGATCGGTGTAGCCCGCCTTGCCAAGGCCGTCACGGACTTTCTCCAAGTTGGCCGCCTGCGCATAGTGGAGTTCGATCAGCGTACCGCCCGTGAACTCGACCGAGAGGTGCAGGCCGCGGCTGAAGAGGAAAAACACTGCCAATAGAAATGTAAATAGCGAGATGACATTGAAAACCAGGGCATGCCGCATGAACGGGATGTCTTTGCTGATCCGGAAAAATTCCATCTGCGTGCTTTCCTATTTGGCTGCGCCGACGTTGGCTGCGTTTGTTGTCGGTTTCCAGATCTGGCCGATGGCCAGCGAGTCGACCTTGCGCCGACGACCATAGATCAGGTTGATCAAGGCCCGTGAGACGACCACCGCCGAGAACAGGGAAGTCAGAATTCCCAGACAATGCACCACCGCGAAGCCGCGGACCGGCCCGGATCCGAAAATCAGCAAGGCGATGCCGGCAATCAGCGTCGTGATGTTGGAGTCGAGAATCGTCCCGAAGGCGCGTTCGTAACCGGTATGAATCGCCGCTTGTGGCGTCGAGCCATTGCGCAGTTCTTCGCGGATCCGCTCGTTGATCAGGACATTGGCGTCGATCGCCATGCCCAGCGCCAGCGCGATGGCGGCGATTCCCGGCAGGGTCAGGGTCGCTTGCAGCAGGGAGAGCAGGGCGACCAGGAAAAGCAGGTTGGATGCCAGGGCAATTACCGAAACCAGGCCAAAGAGCATGTAGTAGGCGATCATGAATGCGGCAATTGCCGCAAACCCCCACATCGTCGACAGAAAACCCTTCTTGATGTTTTCGGCACCCAGGCTCGGGCCGATGGTACGTTCCTCGATGATCTCCATCGGAGCCGCAAGCGAACCGGCACGCAGCAGCAACGCCGTGTCATTGGCTTCCATGGTGCTCATGCGGCCGGAAATCTGCACACGACCGCCGCCGATCTCGGCCCGGATGACGGGCGCAGTGACGACCTCCCCCTTGCCTTTTTCGACCAGCACGATGGCCATGCGTTTACCGACATTGTCGCGCGTGATGTCCTTGAAAATACGGGCTCCGGCCGAGTCGAGAGTCAGGTGAACGGCGGGCTCATGTGTCTGGTTGTCGAAACCCGGCTGCGCGTCGGTGAGTCGTTCGCCAGTCAGCACCACCTGTTTCTTGACCAGCAGCGGCATGCCGCCACGTTCCACATAGAGTTCAGCGCCAAAAGGTGGCTGACCGGCCTGTGCTGCTTCGACGGCGCCTGGGGTGTCATCGACCATGCGGATCTCAAGCGTTGCGGTGCGGCCGAGAATGTCCTTCGCCTTGGCCGTGTCCTGCACCCCCGGCAACTGTACAACGATGCGGTCGGCACCCTGTTGGGCGATTACCGGTTCAGCGACGCCGAGTTCATTGATCCGATTGTGCAAAGTGGTCATGTTCTGCTTGATCGCGAATTCCTGGATGCGTTTGATTGCTTCGGGCTTGAGCGTCGCGATCAGCTTCAACTCATCGCCCTCTCCCTGGTCAGCCAGGAGCAGGTCGGACTGGTTGTCCTCGAGAGCGATGCGCGCCTTGCTGCGCGTCTCGTTGTCGCGGAAGCGAATCACCACCCGCTCGCCTTCACGGATGATTCCGGCGTGGCGGATGGTCTTGTCGCGCATTAGCGTGCGCAGGTCGCCACTGATCGCGTCGAGGCGTTTGGTAATGGCACCTTTCATGTCGACCTGCAGCAGGAAATGAACACCGCCGCGCAGGTCCAGACCGAGATACATCGGCAATGCGTGCAAACTGCTCAGCCACTGCGGCGAACTCGACAGCAGATTCAGCGCTACGACATACTGTGGATCATTGGCGTCAGGGTTGAACTGCTTTTCCAGCAGGTCTTTCGCCTGCAACTGGCTATCCGTGCTCTGCAGACGCGCCTTGACGCCGTTGCTGTCGAGGAAGATCCCGCTGTGCTCGATGCCTGCCGTCTGCAGGGTGCTGGCGACGCGTTCGCGGGTTTTCTCATCGACCTTGAGCGTGGCTTTGGCGCTGGAAACCTGGACCGCTGGGGATTCGCCGAAGAAGTTCGGCAGGGTGTACACCAGGCCGAATAGCACTGCGAAGGCGACGATGAGGTATTTCCAGAGCGGATAACGATTCATGGATATGGGATGCTTTTGTTCGGATGACGCGGGCGCGACGTGCAAGGCAAGCCGCCCGCAGGGTGGCTAGAGCGCCTTCAGCGTTCCTTTGGGCAGAAGCACCGTGACGGCCTGCTTCTGTACCTGGATTTCGACGGCAGGGGCAACCTCGAGAGTCAGGAAGTTGTCGCTGACCCGTGTGACACGGCCGGCAATGCCGCCGCCGGTGACGACTTCATCGCCCTTGACAAGGGCCTCGATCAGCGCCTTGTGTTCCTTCGCACGCTTCATTTGCGGGCGAATCATCAGGAAATAAAGGACGACGAACATCAGGATGATCGGCAGCAGCTGCATGAAGCCGCCCATCGGGTCGGTGGCGGCAGCTTGTTGGGCGTGGGCGGTGCTGATCAGCACATCAGTCTCCTATGGCAGAATGTTTGAATTGAACCGGCAATTGTACCACTACCGTTCAGCTCTGCTGACAGCGCCTGCTATGGAAAGCGGCCACTACCGCAGAAAGTGTGCCGGTGGAAATTGCATCGCGCAGCTCTTTCATCAATTGGTGATAATAGTGCAGGTTGTGCAGTGTGCCGAGCTGGGCGGCGAGAATCTCGCCGACACGGTTGAGGTGGTGCAGGTAGGCGCGCGAAAAGTTTCGGCAGGTATAGCACCCGCAGCTTTCGTCAAGCGGCCGCGGGTCGTTCTTGTGTTTGGCATTACGGATACGGACGTCGCCATGGCGAGTGAAGAAATGGCCATTGCGCGCGTTGCGCGTTGGCAGAACGCAGTCGAACATGTCGATTCCAGCCTGTACGGCAGCCACCAGATCCTCCGGGGTACCCACTCCCATCAGATAGCGCGGCTTGTTTTGCGGCAGGCGCGGCGTGCTGTGGGCGAGGATGCGCGCCATTTCGTGCTTCGGTTCGCCGACTGACAGCCCGCCGATCGCGAAGCCATCGAAGCCGATTTCGGCAAGCCCAGCCAACGATTCGTCCCGCAGGTCTTCATACATGCCACCCTGCACGATTCCGAACAGCGCGTTGCCGTTCTCCAGTTGATCGTGCTGAAGGCGCGAGCGGCTGGCCCAGCGCAGCGACAGCCGCATCGAACTGGCTGCTTCGGAACGGGTGGCAGGGTAGGGCGTGCATTCGTCAAGGATCATGACGATATCCGAATCGAGGACATGCTGGATACGCATCGACTCTTCAGGCGTCAGGAACAGGCGGTCACCGTTGATCGGCGACTGGAAGCGGACTCCCTCTTCGCTGATCTTGCGTAGCGCACCCAGCGAAAATACCTGGAAGCCACCGGAGTCGGTGAGGATCGGGCCGTTCCAGCACATGAAGCGGTGCAGGCCGGCATGTGCGGCGATGACCTCCAGACCGGGGCGCAGCCAGAGGTGGAAGGTGTTGCCCAGACAGATTTGCGTGCCGGTCTCGATGAGGTCGCGCGGAGTCATCGCCTTGACCGTTCCATAGGTGCCAACTGGCATGAAAACGGGGGTTTCGATGCAGCCATGGGCGAGGCCGAGGCGGCCTCGACGGGCCGCACCATCGCTGGCGAGAAGTTCGAAGTTCATGTGCTCAAGGAAAGGACACCTCTGGCAAGCCAGAGGTGTCAGGAGAGGGAAAGCCGGGCGCCGGGCGCCAGGCTTGTTGACAAAGGCTTACTTGCCGTCGTCGAGAGCTGATTGCGCTGCAGCCAGGCGGGCTAATGGCACCCGGAACGGCGAGCAACTGACGTAATCGAGACCCGTTCGGTGGAAGAACGCGACCGAAGCCGGGTCACCACCGTGTTCACCGCAGACGCCCAGCTTGATTCCCGGACGTACCGAACGACCTTTCTCGACGGCCATCTTGACCAGCAGTCCGACGCCTTTCTGGTCGATCGACTGGAAAGGATCCTGCTCGTACATGCCATCTTTCAGATAGCTGGGCAGGAACTTGCCGGCGTCATCGCGCGAGAAACCCATGGTCATCTGTGTCAGGTCGTTGGTGCCGAACGAGAAGAACTCCGCCTGTCCGCCGATGCTGTCGGCGATCAGGGCAGCGCGCGGCGTTTCGATCATCGTGCCGAGCAGGTAGTCGAGTTTTTCGCCGCGCTCGGCAAAGACCGCCGCCGCCGTCTGGCGGATGACCTTGGCCTGGGCGTTGAATTCACGGACCGTCCCGACTAGCGGAATCATGATTTCGGCCTTGACGTCGAAACCCTTGGCCTTCATGTTGAGGCCCGCTTCGAGGATCGCGCGCGTCTGCATTTCGGTGATTTCCGGGTAGGTGATGCCGAGGCGACAGCCGCGGTGACCCATCATCGGGTTGAACTCATGCAGATCGTCGACGCGCATCTTGATTACACCCAGCGGTACATTCATCTCGTGGGCCATGATCCGCTGGTTTTCTTCGTCATGCGGGACGAACTCGTGCAGCGGTGGATCGAGCAGGCGGATGGTGACCGGCAGACCGCTCATCTCGCGGAATAGGCCTTCGAAGTCGCCGCGCTGCATCGGCAGCAACTTGGCCAGCGCCCGCCGCCGACCGGCTTCGTCATCGGCGAGGATCATTTCGCGAACCGCCTTGATGCGGTCGCCCTCGAAGAACATATGTTCGGTGCGACACAGGCCGATGCCCTTGGCACCGAAATTGCGTGCCACCTTGGCGTCATCGGGGGTGTCGGCATTGGCCCGCACTCCGAGCCGCTTGTAGCGGTCGGTCAGTTCCATCAAGGCACCGAAGTCGCCGGTGAGTTCGGCTTCCTTGGTCGGTATCTGACCCTCGTAGACTTCACCGGTCGAACCATCGAGCGAGATCCAGTCGCCTTCCTGGTAAGTCCGGTCGCCGATCGACATCGAACGTGCGTGGTAATCGACTCGTACGGCGCCCGCTCCGGAGATGCAGCATTTGCCCATGCCGCGCGCGACGACGGCCGCGTGCGAGGTCATGCCACCGCGAGCGGTGAGGATTCCCTTGGCGACGCTCATGCCGCGCAGATCTTCGGGTGACGTTTCCTGACGAACCAGGATCACGGTCTTGCCCTTTCTGACCCACTCCTCGGCCTCATCGGCAAAGAAGACGATCTGTCCGGTGGCAGCGCCCGGAGAGGCTGGCAGGCCATGTGCGATGGAACGTGCCCTCTTGATCGCTGACGGGTCGAAAACCGGGTGCAGGAGTTCGTTCAAACGCTCCGGGTCAACCCGCCGCAAGGCCTCTTTTTCATCGATCATGCCCTGCTTGAGCATCTGCATGGCGATTCGCACCATGGCCGCGCCGGTGCGCTTGCCGTTGCGCGTCTGGAGCATCCACAGGCGGCCTTCCTGGATCGTGAATTCGACGTCCTGCATGTCCCGGTAATGGTTCTCGAGCGTTGTTTCCGCCTGCAGGAGTTGCCGGTAGATGTCGGGCATCAGTTCCTCGAGTGACGGGAACCTGCTGCGGCGCTCCTCTTCGCTGACCAGTGCCAGTTGAGCCCAGCGGCGCGACCCTTCGAGGGTGATCTGTTGCGGTGTACGGGTGCCGGCAACGACGTCCTCTCCCTGTGCATTGACCAGGAATTCGCCATTGAACAGGTCTTCACCGGTGCCCGCATCGCGCGTGAAGGCAACGCCGGTGCCGCTTTGATCGCCCAGATTCCCGAAGACCATGGCCTGTACGTTCACGGCTGTACCCCAGGAGTCAGGGATGTCGTTCAGTTCGCGGTAGACCTTGGCGCGGTCGTTGTTCCAGCTCTGGAAAACGGCCATCACCGCACCCCACAGTTGTTCCCAGGGATCGGTCGGGAACTCGCGGCCGACGCGAGCACGAATCAGTCCCTTGAAACGCAGCACCAGTTCCTTGAGGTCGTCGGTGTCGAGTTCGGTATCGAGCTGCACTCCCTTCTTCTCCTTGAGCGCGTCGATGACCACTTCGAAGGGATCGTGTTCCTGTTTCGATACCGGTTTGAGGCCCATCACCACATCGCCATACATCTGTACGAAACGGCGGTATGAATCCCAGGCAAAACGTTCGTTGCCAGCTTTGCGCGCCAGTCCGGCAACCGCCTCGTCATTGAGGCCGAGATTCAGGATGGTGTCCATCATGCCCGGCATCGAGGCGCGCGAACCCGAGCGTACCGACAGCAGCAGCGGATCGGACGCGTCGCCAAATTTTTTACCCATCTCTTTTTCGACGAAAGCCACGCCATCGCGGACGTCCGCCTCGATCAGCTTGACCACGGCATCCTGGCCCTGCTCGCTATAGACGGCGCACACCTCGGTGCTGATCGTGAAGCCGGGGGGTACGAGGATCCCCAGGCGGCACATTTCGGCCAGGTTGGCGCCCTTGCCTCCGAGAAGATTCTTCATTGTGGCGTCGCCGTCAGTTCGAGCGGCACCAAATACGTAGACATTCTTTGTTTCAGTGGACATACATACCTCGCGGTTAGGGAAGAACGAAAGGACACTTCAAACGCCAGGTTCGAAGTGTCCCCGGATTGGGCGATCCGGATCACGATGCCGGATCACGTGGTTTGCGCGCCCCGGTTGCGGCAAGCGGCCGGGAGCATCAATGCCGGCGTTGCTCAGTGCTCAGATTTGTTCTGCTTCCATCTTGATCGCACCGCAGGGACATTCGGCGACACACATGCCGCAGCCCTTGCAATAGTCGTAGTTGAACTCGAAGCGCTTGCCGGCGCCGAGTTTGATGACCGCATTGTCCGGACAGACGCCGTAGCAGTTGTCGCATTCGAAGCAGTTGCCACAGGAAAGACAGCGCCGGGCCTCAAACAGCGCGGTGCTTTCATCGAGTCCGCCCTGGACTTCATCGAAGGTCGATTGACGACGAATGATATCCAGCATCGGACGAACGGTTTTCGGCGCATCGGTGTAATACCAGGTATTGAGGTTCTCGAAAACCGCAACTTCGTGCTTGGGCGGTGGGATGTATTGCTCCTTCCGCAGCCAGGCGTCGATATGCCTTGCCGCCGCCTTGCCGTGACCGATGCCGACCGTGACGTTGCGTTCGGCCGGGACCATGTCGCCACCTGCGAAAATACCCGGATGGCCGGTCATCATGTTGGCGCCGACCTGCACCACGCCATCGCTGACCTGCAGTCCTGGAACGCCTTCGAGCAAACCGAGATCGACGTCCTGCCCGAGCGCAAGCACCAGCGAGTCGGCCTCGATGGTTTCAATTTCGCCGGTCGGCTGCGGAAAGCCATTGCTGTCTAGGGCCATCTTTTCAATGGTCAACGAGGATTCGTCGGCCTGCTTGATGGTCGACAGCCACTTGACCATGATCCCTTCCTGGAGCGCCTCCTCGACCTCGAAATCATGTGCCGGCATTTTCTCGCGCGTACGACGATAGACGATCAGCGGCTCGGCGCCCATACGCTTTGCGGTGCGCGCCACGTCGATGGCCGTGTTGCCGCCTCCGTAAACGACGACGCGCCGGCCAAGCATGGGCTTGTCTTCACCTTCCATGCTGCGCAGCAGCGAAATGGCGTCGATGATTTTTGCGGCGTCACCGGCTGGAATCCTCGCTCGCTTGCCGATGTGCGCACCTACCGCCAGGAAAGCGGCGTCGAACTTGCCGGCCTGCATGGTGTCGAGGATGTTGTCGACCTTGCTGTTTAGTTTCACCGTGACCCCAAGTTCCACGACACGCTGCATCTCGGCTTCGAGCACATCGCGCGGCAAACGGTACTTGGGAATGCCGAAGCGCATCATGCCGCCGAGCAGCGGGCCTGCCTCATGGACCGTGACGCGGTGACCGAGCCGGCGCAGGTGGTAGGCTGCCGACATGCCCGAGGGGCCGGCGCCGACAATCAGGATATGCTTGCCAGATTCGGTGGTCGGTGCCGTCAGCTTCCAGCCGCGCTTGAGTGCCTCGTCGCCGAGGAAGCGCTCGACCGAATTGATGCCGACAGCTGCATCGATCTTGCCACGGTTGCAGACGTTCTCGCAACTGTGGTAGCAGACGCGTCCCATGATTGCCGGGAAGGGGTTGTCCTTGGTCAGGTGTCGCCAGGCGCTTTCATAATCGCCGGATTCGGCATGGAACAGCCAGCCCTGGATGTCCTCACCGGCCGGGCATTGATTGTTGCAGGGCGGCAGGCGGTCAACATACACCGGCCTGGACGTGCGCCACGAGCCGGTGCGGTTGGCCAGCGAAGAGCCGGGATCTAGGGTTATGGCAAAGGGTTTTTCCATCAGTTCGCCTCCTGGTCAAGCAGTCCGTACTTGCGAATGTTCTTGTCCGCCGCCGCTTGCAAGCGGGCGATCGTTGCCACTGCCGGCGCCTTGCCGAACAGGTGGGCATAGCGTTTCTGCAGTCGCAGGTATTCCTCGACTGGCTGTTGCCGGCGGATTTTCAGGACGCCGGTGACCTCGCCGTGTTCCGCTTCGAAAACCGGGAAGATGCCGGTTTCCTTGGCCAGGCGTGCCAGCTTGATGGTGTCCTGCGAGGCCGCGCCCCAGCCAAGAGGGCAGGGCACCAGGATGTGGATGTAGCGTGCGCCGCGCATGCCCATGGCCTTGGTGACCTTGTATTCGAGGTCGTGCAGGCCCGCAACGGTCGCCGTCGCGACGTAAGGAATCTCATGCGCCATGGCAATTGCCGGAACGAATTTGCCCTGGCCGAAGACGTTGCCGGGCTCCGGACCGACCGGCATGGTGGTCGCCGTGCGGGCTGCCGGCGGCGTCGCCGAACTGCGCTGCACGCCGGTGTTCATGTAGCCGCCGTTGTCGTAGCAGATGTACAAGACATCGTCATTGCGCTCGAACATTCCCGACAGGCAGCCGAAACCGATGTCGGTGGTGCCACCGTCGCCACCCTGGGCAACGACGCGGACATCAGCCATCTCGCCTTTTTGTCTTTTCACCTTGATCGCAGCAGCGATGCCGGTGGCGACCGCGGCGGTGTTGCCGAAGAGCGAGTGAATCCAGGGGATCTGCCACGAGGTCTCGGGGTAGGGGGTCGAGAAGACTTCAAGGCAACCGGTGGCATTGGCCGCAATCAGTCGGCCACGCGCGGCATTCATCGCCGCATCGATGGCAAAACGCGCGCCGAGTGCTTCACCACAGCCCTGGCAGGCGCGATGCCCCGAATTGAGTGAATTGGTGCGGCGGATGTCGGACTGCACCGTCCGGTCTTCTTCGTCGAGAAGGCGGTTGCCGATGGTGAAGGTGCCGGTCTGGTAGAAATGAAGGGGTTGGAAGCTCATCGTCGATTCCTCAGCCAATACGGGCGGCAATGACGCCCACGTCGCGCAGCATGCTTTCGGCTGCCGGACCCGAACGGCGCGTGGTGCGCTCGCGTTCGAGCTGCTTGTTGACCACGTTCCAGTCGAGATCGAGGAAGGTCAGATGTTCGAGTTCGCCGCGAGCAGCCTTGGCAAACAGCCCGCGCAGGGATTTGCGGGTGATCGCCCGCCCGCCGAGTCCGGCGACGACGGTGTGGCCGTGCAATTGCAGGCCCGACATCGCCATGCGCACGTCGGTAGACAGAATGCCGCCGATGCCGACTGCCAGGCTCTTCTCGAGCACCACCACGCGCTGCGCATTCTGCAGCGCAGCCCGAACGCTGTCGATCGGGAAAGGCCGGTAGGAAGTGATTCCCAGCACGCCGATCTTCTCGCCGGCAGCACGCATTTCGTCGACAGTGTCCTTGATCGTTCCCAGTACCGAACCCATCGCCACGACGATGGTTTCAGCATCCTCGGTCAGATACGAACGCGTCAGGCCGCCCGACTCACGACCGAATGCCGTTCTGAACTGCTCGGCCATTTTCGGGATCAGTCCAAGCGCCTGCATCTGCTTGGCGTGCGCGAGGTAGCGGACCTCCGCGAAAGCCTCGGGACCAACCATCGCGCCAATGGACACCGGCTCCCTGGGGTCAAGCGCCTGGCGGGGTTCGTAAGGCGGCAGGAAAGCGTCGACCTGCTCCTGGGTGGGAATGTCAACCCGCTCGTAAGCGTGCGTCAGGATGAAGCCATCCATGCAGACCATCACCGGCAGACTGACTTCCTCAGCCAGCTTGAAGGCCTGGATGTGCAGATCGAGCGCTTCCTGGTTGGTCTCGGCGAACAACTGGATCCAGCCGCAGTCGCGCTGCGAGAGGGAATCCGAGTGGTCGTTCCAGATATTGATCGGTGCGCCGATGGCGCGGTTGGCAACGGTCATCACGATTGGCAGGCCAAGGCCGGAAGCGTTGAATACGGCTTCGACCATGAACAGCAGGCCCTGCGAAGCAGTGGCGGTGTAGGTGCGGGCACCGGTGGCCGATGAGCCAATGGCAACGCTCATCGCGGCAAACTCGGACTCAACGTTGATGAACTCGCAGTTTTCGACCTCGCCGGCCTTGACCATCTCGCCAAGGCCTTCGACGATGTGCGTCTGAGGTGAAATGGGGTAGGCGCAGATCACCTCGGGCCGGCACAGGGCGACGGCCTCGGCAACGGCGTGTGAACCTTCGGTCTGCTTAAGCATGTGCGGCCTCCTCTTGACGTATGCTCTCGATTTCGTCGAGGACGAACTGATAAGCTTCGGTAGCGGCAGTGATATTGTTGCTGGCCACCTTTTCGGAGAATTTGTCGTTGATCGCCATGATCACCGACTCCAGCCGGATGATGCCTGATGCGGCCGCAAAACCGGCGAGCAAGGGGACATTGGGCATCGGACGACCGACATGCTTGCGACTGAGATCGGTGGCCGGGACCGTGCACAATCTCTCCTTCGGCCAATCGCGGAGGAAATCGCCAAGACCCAGTTCATCGAAACTGCGGGTGGTGTTGATCAGGATGTAACCGCCCTTTTTCAGGCCGGAGAAGACATCGACCTGGAACAGCAGCGTCGGGTCCTGAATGATCAGGGCATCGGGTTCCATGATCGGTTCGCGTAGCCGGATCTCCTGGTCGGCGATACGGCAGAAGGCGACTACCGGGGCACCGGTACGTTCGGAACCGAAGCTCGGGAAGGCCTGTGCGTGGCGGCCTTCCTCAAAGGCAGCAATAGACAACATCTCGGCAGCCGTCACCACACCCTGGCCACCGCGACCGTGTATTCGGACTTGGAACATAATTCCTCCATTGGTTTACATCGTTCTTTCGACGTTCGCGCAGCATAGCTGAGTTCGAGTCTGATGAAAACAACGATACCGCGGCGTATGGCCGAACTTATTGCAAGGAGGAAAGGAGAAGAGGTAGGCGGGGGAAGCAATGCGACAACCCTCGCCGCGGCTACTCTCTTCTCGGGATCAGCACCGTATAGTCGAAGTCAAGCAGCACGCTCGGATCGTAACGGCCATCGGCAGCCTGGTAGGGAAAATCCGCGCAGGGCTGGTCCCTGGTCGCGACGGTACGCAGCCGCAGCGCGCCGATGTCATTGCGTCCCGGCACGATCAGTTGTTCGAGCACCTCCGACCAAGCGTAGATCGTATCACTAGCAAAGGCGGGCGCGACATGCCGGCCACCGTTGATCGCTGCGATACTGAAGGCATTGGCCAGCCCGTTGAAGGAAAGCGAGCGCGCCAGGCTGAGGATGTGGCCACCGTAGATCAGGCGGCGTCCGAAGCGGCCGGTTGTTGCGGCCTGCTGGTTGAAGTGTAAGCGCGCGTTGTTCTGGTACAGACGGGTGGCCATCATGTGTTCGCTTTCTTCGATGGTCATTCCGTCCACGTGGTCGATGCATTCGCCGACCTCATAGTCATTCCAGAGGTCGGTGCTACCGGACAAGGCGGTGTCGTACTGTTCAATCCTGATCCCGGTCGGAACCCGCAGATCACCAGCCGCGACGGCGGTTGGCAGTTCCGGCACGACGGTTTCCGGAGGCGGCGAAGCCGGGTCGCGCTTGTGGACCATGAACCAGCTACAGTAATCGAGGGCGATCTGCCCGCGTTGGTTGACTCCACACGAACGCACATAAACGATACCGGTCTTGCCGTCGCTGTTCTCCTTGAGCCCGATCACGGTCGAATCGGCGCTGAGCGTGTCGCCCGGATAGACTGGATGGCCGAAGCGGCCAATCGCGTAACCGAGGTTGGCGATGGCACTAAGCGAAATGTCCGGCACGGTTCGGCCATAGACCATGTTAAAGGTCAGCAGATCGTCTATGGGTGCCCGCGGGAAGCCTATGCTGTGCGCGAAGGTGTCGGCTGAGGTGGCGAAGCGCGAACCGGTCAAGGCGGTGTACAGTGCCACGTCGCCCTCGGTGAGGGTCCGCGGTGTGGCGTGCGCAATCTTCTGCCCGACGCGGAAATCTTCGAAAAAGTTGCCATGTCTGGTTTTTTCGCTCACTGAACGCTCTCCCCAAGGTGTTGAAAGAAGATCCTACAGTCCATATGCAGCAGCCAGTTCCGGGTCTCGCCTGGCCACCAGGCGCGCCAGATCGACAATCACCCTGGCCTGTTTCCAGGTCGCATCGTCCTGCATTTTACCGTCGATCGTCGCCACACCACTGCCGTCGGGCATCGCTTCGAGAATGCGCTTGGCGAACAGCACTTCCTTGACGTCGGGGCTGAAGACGCGCTTGGCGATGGCGATCTGGTTCGGTGCCAGCGACCAGGCGCCAGAGCAACCCATCAGGAAGGCATTGCGGAACTGCGCCTCGCAGGCGGCTTCGTCCTTGAGGTCGCCAAAGGGACCGTAGAACGATCGCAGACCATGTGCCACCGCGGCATCGACCATACGCGCAACGGTGTAATGCCAGAGGTCCTGTTGGAAGAAGGCACGCTGGTTCTGGCCGGGTTCGGGGTCGGCAAGGACGCCGTAGCCGGGGTGACCACCTCCGACGCGGGTGGTCTTCATGCCGCGCGAGGCGGCCAGGTCTGCCGGGCCGAGACTCAGTCCATGCATGCGCGGACTGGCACCGCAAATGGATTCGACATTGGTCACGCCCTGCGCGGTTTCGAGCAGGGCATGCAGCAGAATCGGTTTCCTGACTGCGTACTTGGCTTCGAGCAGTGCGACGTACTGGTCGACGAAATGAATGTCCCACGCGCCTTCAACCTTGGGAATCATGATCACATCGAGTTTGTTGCCGACATGTCTGATGATTTGTTCGAGGTCGTCGAGTATCCACGGGCTGTTCAAGGCATTGACGCGCACCCACATCGCGGTATCACCGAAGTCATGCTTGCTCAGCAGTTCGATGAAACCGGCGCGCGCTGCGTCCTTGGCATCGATGGGAATGGCATCCTCGAGGTTGCCGCACATGACGTCACAAGACCTCGCGGTTTCGGGCGCCTTGGCACGAATCTTCTCGATGTGCGGCGGAAAGAAATGGATCATCCGTTCCGGCCGCACCGGCAGTTCACGCAGGGGCTGTGGAGCGCCGATGGCGAGTGGCTTGTAGAAATGAATGGGTAGCTTCATGGCGGTTATCCCTGACGAAAGAAATGCGGGTGGAGTCGACGGCGTTGACACAGCGGTTTTCAATCCGGACCGGCAACGACGCGCGCGTCGTGCAGGCGGCCGACCTCAGCCTCGCTCAAACCGAGGATTTCGAGCAGGATCTGGTCGGTGTGTTCGCCAAGGCGTGGCGCCGGCGTCGCCGGCAGGCGTGGCACGCGGCTGAATTGGAGCGGTGTTGCGGGCATCAGGTAGGCGCCAATCCCGGGTTGTTCGGTCATGGTGAACAGCGGATTGTCGGTCGAGCAATCGGGGTCGCAGGCAATGGTTTCACGCACACTGCGATAGGGACCCCAGCTGACACGGTGGGCATCGAGGATGGTGGCGGCTTCGGCGAGCGTGCGCGCATGGAACCACGGTTCGAGCAGCGCAGCAATCTGTTGTCGGGCACGGAAGCGATGACCTTCGTCTTCGAGGTCGAGACCCAACCGGGTGCCGAGTGCCGCGATGGCCTCTTGCAGGCCAGTGGCCTTGATCAGGCAATGCCACTGCATGCTGGTGAGACCGACGACCATCAGGCGCTTGCCGTCGAGCGTGGTGAAATCGCGGCCGAAGGCACCGTAGAGATAGTTGCCCTGTCTGGGCCGGTCGGTGTCATTGATCATCACCTCGGCAAGCATGCCAAAATTGCCGAGCATGGCCAGGGCCACGTCCTTCAATGCGAGGCGGATCAGTTGTCCATCGCCAGTCAGCCGCCGGTGTCTTTCGGCGGCGAGCAGGCCAAGGGCGATCATCTGGCCGCTGATGAAATCCCAGGCCGGAAAGACGTGGTTCACCACCTCCGGCGACGAGTTTGGGCCGGTCATCAAGGGTAGGCCGAGCTGCGGATTCAGCGTGTAATCGACTTCCGAGCTGCCGTCACGGCGTCCGGTCAGATTGACCATGATCAAATCCGGACGTCGTGCCTGCAACGCCTCGAAAGCGAGCCAGCCCTTGGCCGGAAAGTTGGTGCTGAACAGACCCGCATTTTCTCCCGGCGCACAGATCAGCTGCGTTAACAACTCCTGGCCACGCGGCTTGCGAAAGTCCACGGCAATCGAGCGCTTGCCCTTGTTCAGGCCCGCCCAGAACAGGCTGTGTCGTCCGTCGAGGGTGAGCGGCCAGCGGCGATGGTCGAGGCCGCCGCCAAGCGGGTCGAAACGGATGACATCCGCTCCGAGCTGGGCCAGCGTCATGCCGCCTAGCGGGGCGGCGACAAAAGCCGAGCCTTCGATGACGCGCAAGCCCTTGAGGATTCCATCCATTCTATCCACCCATCCTTTCGCTGTTCAGATCACACGCTTCTTGCGCAGTTCATCGATCTCGTTTGCGGCCAGACCGAGCAGATCCGCGAGTACTTCTTCGGTATGTTGCCCGAGCCGTGGACCGAGGTGCTTGATCCGGCCCGGCGTAACCGACAGACGCGGCAGCACTGACGGGACAATCACGGTCTCACCGATGTCCTGCTCGTCGATAGCCACCAGGTTACGGCGGGCGTGGAACTGCCGGTCGCCAAAAATGTCGGCAATACTGTTCAATGGACCGGCTGGCGCACCGGCGGCAAAGCAGCGGTTGAGGATGTCGTCGCGATGTAGTGAACCGCACCAGTCGCGGACGATTTCATTGACATCATGACGGTTGTCAAGGCGTGTCTTCTGGTTTCCGTAGACATGTGGCGCGGCCAGTTCGGGGCGTCCCATGGCGATCGCCAAGCGCTCGAAAAGCTTGTCGGTGACACACGAAATGGCCACCCACTTGCCGTCGTCCTTGGTCGGAAAATGGCCGTGCGGGCAGGCGAAATCGTTATGGGTCGGTCCGTGCCGCTCACGAATCCGACCGAACATGCCGTAGGCCGGTGCCAGTTCGTCGGTGCAGCGAAATACCGATTCGTACAGGGCGGCATCGATATATTGCCCCTGGCCGGTGCGCTCGCGGTGGCGCAAGGCCATCAGGATGCCGATGCAACCGTAGAGGCCGGTCAGGTAGTCGCCAAGGGTGGTCGACCCCGGCGTCACCGGGGTTCCCCTTGGCATGCCGGCGAGAAAGGCAATGCCGCCGACCGCGTGCGCGACCCGCGCAAAACCGGGACGGTCGCGGTAGGGGCCGGTCTGGCCGTAACCGGTGACGCGCAGCATGATCAGGCCAGGATTGACCGCGCGCAGAACCTCCCAGCCGAGACCCCATTTTTCGAGGGTGCCGGGGCGGAAGTTTTCGCACAGCACGTCAGACTTTGCAATCAGTTGTTTGAACAGCTCGACGCCCTCGGGCAGGTGCAGGTCGAGGGTCACCGATTTCTTGTTGCGCGCTTCGCTGAGCCAGGCGAGCGTGTCCTTGCGTTTGGTCGGAGTTCCGAAGTAACGCATCGGGTCGCCGCCGATCGGGTTCTCGACTTTCAATACCTCGGCGCCGAATTCACTCAGGATGGTCGCGCTGTAAGGCGCAGCGATGACCGTTGCCGCATCGATGACGCGAACTCCTTCGAGTGGCAGCCGGGTCACGGCGGGATCAGGGGTAGTCATGGGAATCCTCGCAATGGCCTGTTCAGATGATCTTGTTTTGTCGTAGCCGCCTGATTTCCTTTGCCGAAATCCCGAGTAGCTCGCGCAGCACTTCATAGGTCGCGTTACCGAGTGGGGGGCCGAGGTTGGAAATCCTGCCCGGCGTTTCGGACAGCGTCGGTACCACGCCAGGAATCACCACTTCACCCAGACCTTCCTCCTGTAGATGGGCGAGGTTGCCGCGCGCCTGGAAATGCTCGTCCTCGAAGATGTCGGCGATGCTGTTGAGCTTGCCGATCGGCACTTCGCCGTCGATGCAGCGCTTCATGACCTCGTTGCGAGGCATCGAACCGACCCATTCGATGACGATCCGGTTGATCTCGTCGCGCGCTGCCAGGCGCTTGCGTTGATTGCCGTAGCGATCGGCAGCCGCGAGTTCCGCTTTGCCCATCACTGCCGCGAAGCGTTCGAACATCTTGTCGGTGGTGCAGGCAATGGCGACCCATTTGTCGTCGATGGTGCGGAAGTGGCCATGTGGAACGGCGACAAAGCTGCCGGCGCCTTCGCGCTCGCGTACCTTGCCGAACAGGCCATAAGCGGCGGCAATTTCGTCCATCTGGCGAAACACGGCCTCGTAGATACCGATGTCGATGATCTGGCCTTGTCCTGTTGCCTCACGGTGGCGCAGGGCCAGCAGGATGCCGATTGCGCCGTACAGGCTGGACATGTAGTCCCCCATTGGTGCGGTCCCGGGAACCACCGGCGTTTCACCGGGGAAACCGGCGAGGTATGAGAGTCCGGCAAAACCATGCGCAATGTGCGCAAAACCCGAACGTCTGCGATACGGTCCGGTCTGTCCATAGCCCGAGACGCGCAGCATCACCAGGCCCGGGTTGGCCTGGCTCAACTCGTCCCAACCAAGTCCCCATTCCTCCATCGTGCCAGGGCGGAAGTTCTCGATCAGCACATCCGACTTGGCGACCAGCTTCAGGAACAGATCGACGCCCTGCTGTTGGCGCAGATCGAGGGTGACCGATTTCCGGTTGCGGCCTTCGCTGAGCCAGGCCAGCGTCGCATCGTGACGCTTCGATGCTGTTCCGAAACGGCGCATCGGATCACCGGCGATCGGGTGCTCGACTTTCAGCACCTCGGCGCCGAACTCGCCAAGAATCGACGCCGCATAAGGGCCGGCGAGAAAGGTGCCGACATCGATGATGCGCAGGCCGCTCATCGGTAGCCGGTCGTTCTCGGTCGAGAGATCCGGATCTGCATCGTCCTGCTTCGACTGCTCGCGGACGGACTGACCGCCTGTCGGCACGGCCTCGACGTTGCCCGCAAGTCCGGTGTGCAGCGGCACAGACTCCGTCGAAGCTGCTTCCCCTTTCATCACTGTTTTATCTCCCCGACAAGCTCGCCGGAAAACCCCTCAAGGCCTTACTCGAAACGGGCGCTGCACCGACGACAGCGAAACAGTATATGAGCAAATCAGTTTCCTTGGCGCAAAGATCTGAGGATTGCCCTGCTTTGGCGCTACGCGTGTGCGTAAACCCCCGCGTTTGGCCGTATGCTGTACGCTACTTGCAGAACCGTTCAAGGAACTCCGGAAAGGATGAATGGCATGAACGACGTGACAACCGACTACGCAGAATGGATTGGCCGCCAGGAGACTACTGACGACGATCTGAGCCAGACACTGGCGCTGGCAGCGGCGGCAATGCTCGACGACACACAGACCTGTCTGGGGACCGGGAGCGCGCTGCCTCCGCTGTGGCACTGGTTCTATTTTCTGCCCAGGGTACCGCAGATGCTGCTTGGCATCGACGGACATCCACAGCGCGGCGGTTTCATGCCACCAATTCCCTATCCGAGGCGGATGTTTGCAGGTGCGCGCATGCGTTTCCATCATCCGCTGCTGATTGGCCAGCCGGCGCGACGTGCGGCAACCATTCGCGATATCCGGCTGAAATCGGGCCGCTCCGGCAAGCTGGCCTTCGTTTCGGTGTGCTACGGCTATTATCAGGATGACAGGCTGTGTATCGAGGAGGAGCAGGACATCGTCTATCGCGAACCAGGGCCCGCGGTGGCCTGTACGCGCATGCTCGACGAATGGCCGCCGTTACCGGCAGGTGCCTGTGCACGCATCGTGACGCCGGACCCGAGACTCCTGTTCCGCTTCTCGGCGCTGACCTTCAATGCGCACCGGATTCACTACGATCGTCCCTATGCAATGAAGGAAGAGGGCTATCCGGGCCTGGTGGTGCACGGACCGCTGACCGCGGTGCTGCTGATGGAACTGGTTCGTCAGGAAGTGGCACGACCGGTGCAGGAATTCAGCTTCCGTGGTCTGACGCCGCTGTTCGACCTGGCGCCGTTCCGCATCGTCTGCACCCCGGTCAACGAAAGGCAATGCGCTCTTGAGGCACAAGCGCCCGACGGTGCGACGGCGATGCGCGCCAGCGTCGAACTCGCACCAGTCTAACGGCCATCACCACAGTCAGCAATTTTCCAGGCACCCCCCGATCATGAAAGTCATGACCGTTTCCCACCCCCGTTTGCGGGAGCGGGGCGACCCATGAGTGGCTGACGCGACTTTCAGACCACCCTTCCACCGGCACCTTCCCAGGTACCGTTTGTTCCCGATATAAATCCTCGCGATTGAGCTTGCGGGGACACCTCGTGAGGCGCTAGAATCCTATGGCGCTGTGTAGTGATTTGGCGAGAGTGGGTTGACCAGGGGGAGGCGATGGCTGTGGTGCAGCAGTGCGTCCGGGCGGGGCTGGTGCTTGCCTCGGTGCATGTGCAACCTGGACATTCACTGGCCGAATCAAGAGTTCTGCTGCATTGTCGACCCTTCCTCTCGGAATATATTCGGCAGCCTTTGAGGCAACCGTTTCGCGGCATGAGCAGAACGCGGGATGATCCCGTCAATCGCCAGCGGTTCATCCGTCTGCCGCTGTCCAAGCCCTTGGTCGAGAGGGCAGCGGGGCCATCCTCCGCCCACTCCTTTCCCAAGCACTCTTCTCTTCCTTGCCTGTTCCGTGGCGTTTATCTGGTCGAACCCTACCCGGCCTGGAGCCCGGCTCCCTGCATTCGCCCAGGCCATGCCTGCGCGCCTCTGATCGCGCTCATCGATGACCACAAGGTCATCGGTTGGCGAATTAGCCACCCCATTGAAGCCGTCGTTCGTCTTGACTCCGGGGTCCGCCTTAACTGTTGATGGAACCCGACCATGGCGTCGGGATATTTGCATGCGCAATGTCGAACGTGTATTGAGCAACGATTAACGTATTTCGGAGGCAACACATGAAGCTCACGCTGACCCGCGACGAAATGAATTCCTATTGCAGCGAGCTGCACGATTCCAATGCAGTTTTCAAGTCAGATTACCCGGCGGACTCCTTTGAGAGGCAGCCGGTGCACACGGTTTACGGCGGTGCCAATCTGTTCAAGGCCGGCTTCGCCTCCAAATTGGGGGAAGTGGCACTCAAGACTCTCGACACCTATGCGCCCAACTACCTGGTGTTTGGCCGCGTTCTGGGTCTGCCGGGGTCGGAGACGCTGCCGACCAACCCCGTCTACCAGGAAAGCCTGACGCGTGCCCTGGAAAGCAATCCTGAGCAGGTGCGCGGGGTCAAACCGGCGGCGTGGCTGGCTTACACGGTGTTCAACCGGGTCCTGAAAAAGCTGCAGACCGAGCCGATCGAGGACAATCGCATCGATTTCGAGGATGGCTACGGCAATCGTCCCGACGTGGAGGAAGACGGCCATGCCGTTGCGGCTGCCGATGAAGTCGCCAAAGGCATGCGCGAGAATCTGCTCTCGCCATTTGTCGGTATTCGCATTAAAACGTTTTCGGACGAGTGCAAGGTTCGCGCGATTCGTACGCTGGACATTTTCCTGACCCGCCTGGCCGAGAATACCGGTGGCAAATTGCCACAGAATTTCATCGTCACGCTTCCCAAGGTGGTCACCGCGACGCAAGTTTCGACCTGCGCCAGGATTCTCGAGAATCTCGAAGCCCGACTCGGCTTTCCGAAGGATTCTCTGAGAATGGAAATCATGATCGAAACCACCCAGTCGATCATCAATTTCAAGGGCGAAAACACGGTGCCGCTGCTGGTCGCAGCGGCTGGCGGCCGTTGCCGCTCGGCGATTTTCGGGACCTACGATTACACGGCTTCGTGCAACATCACGGCGGCACACCAGAGTCACACCCATCCGGCCTGCGATTTTGCCCGCCATGTGTTGCAGGTCAGCCTCGCCGGAACCGGCATCACCATCAGCGACGGTGCGACCACCAGCATGCCGATCGGTCCCCACAAGGCCGCCAGGGACGCCGTGCTGACGGCCCAGCAGATGGATGAGAATCGCGCCGTCGTGCATGCTGCCTGGAAGCTGCACTACGACAATATCATGCACTCGATGCGGCACGCCTTCTATCAGGGGTGGGATCTCAATCCGGGGCAGTTGCCGGTGCGCTATGCGGCGGTCGATACCTTCTTCCTCAGCGGTCTGCAGGATGCCTCGGCCAGGCTGAACGCATTCCTGAACAAGGCCGCCCAGGCGACACTGGTGGGCAATACCTTCGACGATGCGGCAACAGGGCAGGGCCTGCTGAACTTCTTCCTGCGGGGAATGGCGTGCGGAGCGATCACCGAGCAGGAAGTGCTGGCGACAGGGATCACCCTGGAAGAGCTGCGCTCGCGATCTTTCGTTCGCATTGTCAATAATCGGGCCAAACAATAGCCACCAGGAAGGGGATGAACCATGACTGAGGTCACGAGTGACATGCAGGACGGATTGCAGTATCTCGAATCAGCCGATTCGGTGATCAGGAAATCGCTGATCTGGATCAAGCAGCAATGCATCGGCGACAAGGGTGTCTCGAATGAAAAACTGGACGAGCACCAGATGGCCAGCTTCGATCTGGCCTGGTGTGCCGCTGAATCGACCGCAGCCCGCTTTGCGGCGGAATATGCCCGCAAGGCGGCGGCCGCGACGAGTGGTGGCGTCTGCCTGGAAGAGCGGATGGCCCGGGTATTTTGTGCCGAGGCCTTGCAGAACATCCATAATCGCTTGCGGGCGCGACCGCAGAGTTTCGGTCTGAGCGACGCCGATGTGGCGGACCTGGCCTCTTCGACGCTCAGCCGTTTCTGCCAGACGCAACTGGATGCAGGCAATCTGGAAGCACTGGGCAGGGAAGTTATTGCCTTGAATGGCGTCAGCGGTGCCTACCTGCTCGACGAGCACGCCATGATGATGCAGGACACCTTCCGCAAACTGGCGACCAACGTGGTGATGCCTCTGGCCGAGGAGATCCATCGGGAAGACCGGATCATTCCGCCGGAGATTCTCGATCCGCTGACCGAAATGGGTTGCTTCGGTCTGTCGATCCCCGAGCGTTACGGTGGCCTCCAGAGCGACGACCATGAAGATAACATGGGAATGATTGTGGTCACCGAGGAGCTTTCGCGCGGCTCGCTCGGTGCAGCGGGGAGCCTGATCACGCGCCCTGAAATCCTCAGCCGCGCCCTGCTCAAGGGGGGAACCGAAGAGCAGCGGCAAAAATGGCTGCCCCAGGTAGCGCTCGGCGATCCCTTGTGTGCCATTGCCGTCACCGAACCGGATACCGGTTCCGATGTCGCCGCCATGCGCCTCAAAGCGAGCAAGTGCGATGGCGGCTGGATCCTCGACGGCGTCAAGACCTGGTGCACCATGGCCGGCAAGGCTGGACTTCTGCTGGTTCTGGCGCGCTCCAATCCGGATCGCTCGCTCGGCCATCGGGGGCTCAGCATGTTCCTGGTCGAAAAGGACTCGTATGAAGGGCACGACTTTGAATATCGACAAGTACAGGGTGGCGTATTGACCGGTCGGGCGATTTCGACCATCGGTTATCGCGGGATGCATTCCTACGAGGTCTTCTTCGACAATGTCTTTGTTCCCGATGAAAATCTGGTCGGTGGGCCGGCGGGCGAAGGAAAGGGCTTTTACTTCACCATGGCCGGATTTGCCGGCGGGCGCATTCAGACGGCTGCGCGTGCGATTGGTGTCATGCAGGCCGCATTCGAACGGGCGGTTTCGTATTCCCAGGAACGCAAGGCATTCGGCAAGCCGATCGGCGATTTTCAGCTCACCCTCGTCAAGCTGGCGCGCATGGCGACGCTGCTGACCGTTTCCCGCCAATTCACCTACGCCGTCGGCAGTTTGATGGATCAGGGCCTGGGGCAGATGGAAGCCAGCATGGTGAAACTGTTCACCTGCCGGACAGCCGAGTGGCTCACCCGCGAAGCGATGCAGATTCATGGGGGAATGGGTTATGCCGAGGAGTCGCCGGTCAGCCGTTATTTCCTCGATGCCCGTGTGCTGTCGATATTCGAGGGAGCCGAAGAAACGCTGGCTCTGAAGGTGATCGCCCGCTCTCTCATCGATGCGGTGTAGGTTCGGCTAACTTCCCGACACATCGTCACGCCAACGGTCATGACCGTTTCCCTAGATCCCTTTCCCCATGTCTTGGAAAGGGGGGAATTCGTGAGTCGCTGAAGTGACTTTCACGGTAACAGGAGAATTTCATGTTGCAGGCAATTCGTTTCCCACCACAAGCCGAACTGGCCGCCAAAGTGCAGGTGGACATGCAGCAAGCCCGCCATCCGCACTATGGCCGCTATCTGGAGGAGTTCGTGCCGGGGCAGGTGTTTGTTCACCCGCGTGGTTTCACCTTCCTCCGTGCTCAGATGGAGTCCTTTGCTCGGACCTACATGCAGTGCAATCCGCTCTACCTCAATGAGGAATATGCCAGGGCCAGCGGCTTCGCGGGTCTGGTGGCATCACCGCAGATGGTCTTCAATGTCGTTCTCTCGCTGGGTGTGCAGAATGACTCGGAAAAGGCGATGGCCAACCTTGGCTATTACGATGCCCAGTACCTGCGGCCGGTTCATGAGCTGGATACCATTCGCTCGCTGACCAAGGTCATCGACCGTAAGGAGCGCGGTGCCGGCAAGCCGGGTATCGTGACCATCCGGACCCTGGGCATCAACCAGGACGACCAGGTGGTGCTGCAGTACGAACGTAAAATCATGGTTGCCGGCCAGGGAGACCGTCCGTCAACCACCCCCTTGCCGGCGGCTGCGGTAATGCCCGCTTTCCCCTGGGTCGACGAGGCCGAGGTCTTTCTGCCGGACTTCCCGGAACGGCTTCCGTCCGGATTGACCGGTCCCAATTCCTGGTTCGAGGATTTTTCCGTTGGCGACATCATCGTCCACGCCAACGGCCGAACGATCACCGACGAGCATCTGCCGCTGACTTATGCGGTGGGCAATACCCATCCGCTGCATTTCGATCGGGTCTTCAGTTCCGGCTTGTCGGGCAAGATGAGCGGTGATCCGATCGTTTATGGGGGCCTGGTCTTCGCCTGGCTAGAGGGCCTGGCGAGTCGCGATGTCAGTGAAAACAGCGTTTGGGAGCTCGGCTTTACCGAGGGCTATCACACCCAGCCGTCGATCGCCGGCGATACCGTTGCCGCCCTGTCGCGGGTACTGGCGGTCGAAGACGCTCCGGGCGAGCTGGGCGCGAAGTTCGGCATCGTCAGTTTTCAGTTGATTGGCGTCAAGAACATCAGTGCGTCGGCCGCTCTTGCCAGACATGGCGGGGACCTGTTCATCAAGGAAAACGACAAGAAGGCGATGGACAAGGAAAAGATTGATGAGAAGATTTTTGAGATCGAAAGACGTCTCTTGATCAGGAAAAGGGGATAGTCATGTCTGCCTCCCGAAAAAATCGCGATCAACCCTGGTTGATGCGGACCTACAGCGGTCACAGCTCGGCCAGGGCATCCAACGCCCTGTATCGAACCAATCTTGCCAAAGGCCAGACGGGATTATCGGTGGCCTTCGATCTGCCGACGCAGACCGGTTACGACGCCGACAGTCCACTGGCGCGGGGCGAGGTCGGCAAGGTCGGTGTGCCCATCTCGTCGATCGAGGATATGGATCAGTTGTTCGACCAGATCCCGCTCGATCAGATGAATACCTCGATGACCATCAATGCCACGGCGGCATGGCTCTTGTCACTGTACATCGGCCTGGCGCAACGGCGAGGCATCGATCCGACCAGGTTGAGCGGCACCACCCAGAACGACATCATCAAGGAATATCTCTCGCGGGGTACCTATATCTATCCGCCGGGTCCATCGATGCGCCTGATCGCGGATACGATCAATTACACGGTCAGGCATGTACCGAAATGGAATCCGACCAATATCTGCAGCTATCACCTGCAGGAGGCGGGGGCGACACCGGTTCAGGAGCTGGCCTACGCCCTGTGCACCGCGATGGCGGTTCTCGATCGGGTCAAGGCTTCCGGTGAAATCGCTCCGGAGGCGTTTCCGCAGGTCGTCGAGCGGATCTCGTTCTTTGTCAATGCCGGCATACGTTTCGTCGAAGAGTGTTGCAAGCTGAGGGCATTTGGCGAAATGTGGGACGAGCTGACCCTGTCCCGCTACCAGGTGGCAGATCCCAAGCTGCGCCGATTCCGTTATGGCGTGCAGGTGAACTCCCTGGGCCTGACCGAGCCGCAGCCGGAAAACAATGTGCAGAGAATCGTTCTCGAAATGATGTCGGTGGTGCTCTCGAAACGCGCAAGAGCCCGCGCCATCCAGCTCCCGGCGTGGAACGAGGCGATGGGTCTGCCGCGCCCCTGGGATCAGCAATGGGCGCTACGGATGCAGCAGGTGATGGCTTTCGAAACCGACCTGCTGGAGTACGACGATATTCTCGATGGGTCACCGGTCATTGCCGCCAAGGTCAGGGAGCTGGTCGAGGGTGCCCAAAGGGAAATCGAGAATGTCGAAGCCCAGGGCGGGATCATTGCCGCGATCGAATCCGGCTACATCAAGCGCGAACTGGTCGGCAGTCACATGAACCGCTTGCGTGCCATCGAGTCGGGCGACCTAAAGATCATCGGAGTGAACTGCTTCCAGGAAACGGCGGAATCGCCGCTGACCGTGGGCAGTGATGGCGCCATCATGAAGACCGATCCGGCAGCCGAGCGTGAGCAAATCGAGCGGCTGCAGGCGCATCGCCGGAACCGCAACGATGCCGACGTTCGGGCTGCCTTGCAGGGTCTCGGCGATGCCGCCAGGAGTGGCGAAAACATCATGCCCAGTTCGATTCGCTGTGCGCTGGCGGGAGTCAGCACCGGCGAATGGGGCGATTCATTGCGTGCGGTATTCGGC
Organism: Candidatus Accumulibacter cognatus; assembly: GCF_000584975.1. NCBI lineage: Bacteria > Pseudomonadati > Pseudomonadota > Betaproteobacteria > Candidatus Accumulibacter > Candidatus Accumulibacter cognatus. The sequence goes on from NZ_JDST02000064.1 coordinate 55,131, forward strand.
GAGTTCAGGCCACCGACGGGGATCGACATTGCCATTGACAGCCGCGAAGTCCTGGGCAAGAAGAATCAAGTCACCGAATTGAGAACCCGGGTCGCCAGTACGGGCCATGCGCTCGGCCGCCCGCTCAAACTGTTGGTCGGCAAACCCGGACTGGATGGGCATTCCAATGGGGCCGAACAGGTGGCCGTCAAGGCCAGGGATGTCGGCTTCGAGGTCGTCTACGATGGCATCCGGCTGACGCCGCAACAGATTGCCCAGGCGGCTCAGGAGGAAGGGGTGCATATGGTTGGCCTGTCGATCCTTTCCGGAAGTCATATGGAGCTGGTGGAGTCGGTTCTTCAGGAACTGCGCCTGCGTGATCTCTCGAATGTGCCGGTGATTGCTGGCGGAATCATTCCGCGGGAAGACGCCGACAAATTGCTGGCAATCGGTGTGCGCGCGGTCTACACGCCCAAGGACTTCAATTTGAATGCCATCATGGAGGACATGGTGGACGTGATCCGCGAATGCAACGGTCTCGAACGGTTTGCCTTGCCACAGTGACCGATCGATGACTCCAGTCCATCTTCCCGATCCCGAGCAGTTGGCGGTACGGATCATGCGCGGAGAGCGGGCGGCGGTTGCCAGTGGCCTGAATCTGCTGGACAACAAGCTTGCCGAGGCGCGCAACCGTTCGGCAAGCCTGCTGGCTTTACTGTCCGGCGAGCGCTGGCTGAATGATGGTCACCTGATCGGGGTGACTGGGCCTCCTGGTGCCGGAAAGTCCTCGCTCGTTGCCGCGATGATTCGCGAGTGGCGCTTGTCAGGCAGGACGGTCGGGGTGCTCGCGGTGGACCCGTCCAGCCGCCCCGAGCTGGGTGGTGGCGCTCTGCTTGGGGATCGCATCCGTATCAAGAACTCGTCGCACGACGAAGGTCTGTTCATCCGCTCGCTGGCCAATCGCAACCAGTTGGGTGGGGTGGCTACCGAGGTCTGGCCGATGAGTTGGCTGATGTTGGCCTGTTTCGATATCGTCGTGATCGAGACGGTCGGTGTCGGCCAGACCGAGATCGATATTGCCGAAATCGGCGATACGGTCTGTTACGTCGCGCAGCCGGCCTCAGGGGATACCATCCAGTATCTGAAGTCGGGGATCATCGAAATTCCGGATATTTTCGCGGTCAATAAATCCGACCTGGGTGCCCCGGCACGCAAGACGGCCAGCGAAATCGGTCGCAGTGCGTCCCGGCAGGATCGCCGGGAGAATTGGGATTATCCGGTATGTCTGGTGAGTGCGACGATGAATACCGGGATCAAACCGTTTCACGATCATTTTGACAGGCACCGCAAGTTTCTCGCCAATGCCGGCTTGCTGGACAAACTGCGGATTCGCCATCAGAGTGCCTGGGTAATGCGCTTGCTGAAAGAGGAATTCGGAACTTTTGGCCTGGAGCTGGCTGGCGGCCAAACCGTTATTGGCGAGCGGCTGAGAGAAAATCGATTCAATCAGTTCGAAGAATACGAGCGTATGCGAAAGCATATTCTCTCCAGATTTTTGTCGGTAAACCAACCAAGCAGTCTAACCACAAAGGAGTATCTTGATGAGCAAACAATTGTATGAATTAGGTGAAAAGCCTCCCTTAGGCGAAGTCCCGGAGAAAATGCACGCCTGGCTGGTCCGCCAGGACCGCTTTGGCAAACCCACCGAAGCGTTTCAGCAAGAAGTGGTCAATACTCCATCGATCGCTGATGACGAGGTGTTGGTCTATGTGATGGCCGCCGGCATCAACTACAACAATGTCTGGGCAGCACTCGGCATTCCCGTCAATGTCATCGCTGCCCGCAACAAGGGCGGTGAACCCGAGGACTTTCATATTGGCGGCAGCGATGCGTCCGGCATCGTCTACAAGGTCGGCAAGGATGTCACCAACGTCAAGGTCGGTGACGAAGTGGTGATGCATTGCGGTCAGTACAGCCGCAATTGCGAGTGGGTCAAGAAAGGTGGCGATCCGATGTACTCGCCGACCTTCAAAATCTGGGGTTACGAAACCAATTATGGCAGTTTTGCCCAGTTCACCCGGGTGCAGGCCCAGCAGTGCATGCCCAAGCCCAGGCACATGACCTGGGAGGAGTCGGCGGCGTATACGCTGGTTGCGGCCACCGCCTGGCGGATGCTGCATGGCTGGGGTGCCAGCTCGATCAAGAAGGGCGATGTCGCGCTGATCTGGGGCGGTGCTGGCGGCCTCGGATCGATGGCGATCCAGATCGCCAAGGCGGTTGGCGCCACATCGGTCGCCATGGTCTCGGGCGAGGACAAGTTCGACTATTGCATGAAGCTGGGCGCCAAAGGTTGCATCAACCGCAATGACTTCGATCACTGGGGAATGCTCCCGCACTGGAAGGACAATGCCGGTTATGCCAAGTGGCTGAAGGGCGTGCGCTCCTTTGGCGCGAAGATTTGGGAAGTGTTGGGCGAGAAGCGGGCGCCGAACATCGTCTTCGAGCATCCCGGCGAATCGACCATCCCGACGTCGATCTTCGTTTGCGAGACCGGCGGCATGGTGGTCGTCTGCGCCGGCACCACGGGCTATAACGCGACGGTTGATCTGCGCTATCTGTGGATGCGGCAGAAGCGCCTGCAAGGCTCGCATTTTGCCAATACCGAGCAGGCCAACCAGATGAACGAGCTGGCGCTGCGCGGCCTGCTCGATCCCTGCATGTCGCGGGTCTTCACTTACGAGGAGTTACCGATTGCCCATCAGTTGATGCACGACAACAAACATCCACACGGCAACATGTCGGTGCTGATCGGCGCCACCGAGTTCGGTCAGGGCGCCAGTGGCAAGCCACCCGTTGCGATGGTGCACCCGACGCTACCCAAGGGCGACGTCCATACCACACCGGCGCCTTATCCGATGTCCGTACCGCTGCCGAGCATTGCCGAGGGCGAAGCGCTGACCATTGCAGACGATGGCACCAGGGTTCGCGATCTGATGCATCGGGGCATCATCTCCTGCACGCCGGACGATACCGTCGGCACCGTCGCCAAGATCATGGTGGACAAGGAAATTCATGCGGTGGTGGTGATGGATGAGCAGGGCATGGCCGTCGGCGTCGTATCGCAGACCGATATGGTGCTGGCGCGGCAGGGCCGGACACCGGATCAGGCGCGCGCGATGCTGGCCAGGGAAGTCATGACCCCAGGTTGCGCGACTTGCGATGCCGACATGCTGTTGAGTGATGCGGTCAGTCTGCTGACGGCCCGGCGCATGCATCGCCTGGTGGTGACCGAGAAGGATCAGCCGGTCGGCGTGCTTTCGATGACCGACGTGGTGCGCAAGATCATCGGCGAATAAGCAGCGCTCGGTCAAATCCTGGCGTTTCCCAACCCCCCTCCTTGTCCAATGAGGGGGAAATGCAAAACTCCCTTCTCATCCACATGGATTGAGAAGGGATTTTTTGACACGATGGAGATTATTCCGCCATGCAAGCCATCGTCTGCCATGAATTTACCGGTCCGGCCACGTTGCGGCTGGAGGAGGTTCCTGAACCACGCCCCGGACCCGGCCAGGTGCGAGTCCGTGTCCGTGCCTGTGGGGTCAACTTCGCTGATAGCCTGATCACCCGTGGCCAATATCAGAAGCAGCCAGCCCCCCCGTTTACTCCTGGCTTTGAAGTTTCCGGCGAGGTGATGGAATTGGGCGCCGGCGTTGGCGGATTCGCCATCGGGGATCGGGTGATCGCCATGACGCCGCATGGCGGCTATGCCGAGCAGGTCATTGCGGACTTCGAGCGCTGTGTGCCGATGCCGGCGGCGATGTCCTGGGAACACGGCGCGGCTTTTCCCGTCGTTTTCGGTACCTCGCATCTGGCCTTGTGGCATCGGGCACGCTTGCGTGCCGGGGAGACGCTGGTGGTGCATGGCGCATCCGGCGGTGTCGGATTGACCGCCGTTGCCATTGGAAAGCAATTGGGGGCGACGGTGATCGCCACGGCCAACGGCCCGGGAAAGCTGCAGGTGGCCAGCGCACACGGCGCGGATCATCTCATTGATTCCAGCCACGAGGACCTGCGGACGCGGATCAGGGAACTCACCGACGGCCGCGGTGCCGACGTGGTCTACGACCCGGTTGGCGGTGAGTTATTCAACGCTTCGCTACGCAGCATCGCCTTTGAAGGGCGCATCCTGATCATCGGTTTCGCGGGTGGCGCCGTACCGCAGATTCCCGCCAATCATCTGCTGGTCAAGAATGTGGACGTGATTGGCGTCAACTGGCCAGCTTATGCGGAATTGAATCCGCAGGTGATGACCGAGAGTTTCCAGACCCTGATGCAATGGTATCTGGACGGGGCGATCAAGCCGAATGTTTCGGCGACCTACCCACTGGCTCAAGCGGTTGAAGCGCTCAATCAAGTGGTGACGCGCAAATCTACGGGCAAAATCGTCATTATGATGGCTTAGGATATATACTTGTCGTCATCCGGAGGTAATGCCTGTCCGTGCGATGGACCAGCTTCAAGGCATCCGGAAACCCCAAGAATATCAACTGGCGCTGGCAAGGGCGAGCGCCGTATTTACTGGGCGCGGCCATACCCGCGCTGATAATCACGAGAAAGGACTTTGATGAATCCCCAGAACGGTTACGATATTGAAGATTTGTCCGTCGGCATGAGCGCAGAAATCGCCAAGACCATTACGGATGCCGACCTCGTTTTGTTTGCCGGGGTGTCGACGGACGTCAATGCGGTGCACATGGATGAAGATTTTGCGAAAACCACCATGTTTGGCGGCCGCATCGCACACGGGATGTTGTCCGCGAGCCTGATTTCAGCGGTGCTGGGCAATCGTTTACCTGGACCTGGCACGATTTACATGAGCCAGTCCCTGCGTTTCCGCGCGCCGGTTCGTCCGGGTGAAACGGTCCATGCCAAGGTGACGGTCAAGGAGGTCATCACCGAGAAGTCGCGGGTCGTCGTCGATACCGTATGCACCGTGGGTGACAAGGTGGTCATCGACGGCGAAGCGACGCTGATGGCGACCTCACGCCAGAAGCGCGAAGCCGCCGGCAAGTAATCCCTGTCCATAAGCGCCGCGCGCGCCTGCTCGTCCAGATGTCCTGGTTGGCGCCACCGACCGTAGATTCGAAGTGCACCGGTCAGGACATCTCCTGCCTTCATGACCAACCCGTGAGGAACCCGATGAAACCGACATTCTGTTACCGGCTACTCGCTGCCGCCATCGCCGCCGTGCTGGTCGGTTGTGTCGCACTGCCGCAGGGCGGTGCAGGCTATGCTCGTTCCCCGGCTTTGCCGACTCCCCCCGACCCGCCTGACAACCCGACGACGCCGGAAAAAGCGGCGCTCGGCAAGAAACTTTTCTTCGATCCGCGTCTCTCGGGTGACGGCAGCATGGCCTGCCAGGGCTGCCACTACCGCCATCTCGGCTGGACTGACGCGCTGCCGTTGTCACGCAAGGTCGGCGGCGGCATGAATACTCGCCATACGCCCAGTGTATACAACACCGGCTACTACACCAGCTGGTACTGGGATGGCCGTGCCAAGACCCTCGAAGGTCAGGTCACTGCCGCCTGGAAGGCACAAATCGGTGCCGAACCGGCCAAAGCCGCTGCGGTAATCGCTGCGATACCCGGCTATCAGGTCGAGTTCAGGAAAGTCTTCGGCAGTGCGCCGGACGCCGACAACATTGTCAAGGCGCTGGCCGCTTTCCTGCGTACGCTCAATAGCGGCGAGGCGCCCTGGGACCGTCATGCTGCCGGCGACCGGACGGCCGTCTCGGCCGATGCGCAGGCCGGTCATGACCTTTTCGTCGGCAAGGCGGGTTGTGCCATCTGCCACCAGCCGCCCCTCTACAGCGACAGCCGGTTCTACAACATCGGACTCGAGGCCGACAAGGCCAATCCCGACCCTGGCCGCTACGCGGTGACCAAGGACCTGCAAGACCGGTCGGCATTCAAGACGCCAACGCTGCGTTCGGTTGGAATTTCCGGCCCTTACTTCCACGACGGAAGCGTCGCCAGTCTGGAGCAGGCCGTGCGTTATATGGCCTCAGGCGGCAAGGCGGATGCCAACAAGAGTACGCTGCTGGTTGACCGCAAACTTTCCGACCAGGAGATCCGACAACTCGTCGCCTTCCTCCATACGCTGACCAGCGAGGAACACTTCGAACCACCGGCGCTGCCGTAAGGTGTCTGGTGCACTCCACCATCTGGCGATTGTCGACTGGCTGGCGCTTTTCGCTTTTTTCACCTGCTGGGCCGGTTACGGCTGGTTTTCCGAGCATAGCCGCTGGGCATCTGGGGGGCTGATCAACAGCACCCGCGAGTTCCGGCTGGAATGGGCTTACCGGATGCTGGCTCGCGAGGTGCGGGTCACCGACTCGACACTGATCGGCAATCTGGTGAACAGTGTCACTTTCTACGCCAATACCACCATCTATATCATCGCCGGCCTGGTCGCCGCACTTGGCGCTGCCGACAAGCTGCTGAACTTCACCAGCGACCTGGCCTTGTCCGGCGCGGGCAACCGGGAACTTCTGGAGATCAAGCTGATGCTGGTTCTGGCGAGTTTCGTCTACGCCTACTTCAAATTCACCTGGTCGCTGCGGCAGTTCAACCTGCTGTCGATCCTGGTTGGGGCGGCGCCGCTCGGTGAGCGCGGGGATGCCGGTATCGAAGGCTATGCGCGCCGCCTGGCTGGTGCCAACAATCTTGCCGGAGACGACTTCAATCGCGGTATCCGTGCCTATTATTTCGGCCTCGCGGCCTCGGGCTGGCTGCTCAGTCCACTGTTGCTCAGCATTCTCGCGGTGCTGATTTTGCTGGTGCTCTACCGGCGCGACTACCGCTCGGCAGCACTCGGCATTCTGCGTCGGCAACCCTGAACAGGTGTATCCCCAGCGCCACCTCCTGATCGGCATCGCCTGCGGCCTGCTCGCCTATGGCATCTGGGGATTCTTTCCGCTGTTCTTCCACCAGCTCGCGCATGTTCCTCCGATGGATGTGTTGAGCAACCGCGCCGTATGGGCCTGCGTATTTGTCGGCCTGCTGCTGACACTGCGCAGGCAATGGCACAAGGTCGCCGAGGTCTTCCGGAACTGGCGGCAGTTGTTGATGCTGATGGTCGCGGCGCTGCTGATCGGCAGCAACTGGCTGGTTTTCCTGTGGGCGGTCGCCAATCGGCAGGTTGTGGCTTCCAGCCTCGGGTACTTTCTGACGCCACTGGTCAATGTCCTGCTCGGCCTGGTCGTGCTCAAGGAACGGCTGAATCGGCTGGAGTGGCTGTCGGTACTCCTGGCTTTGGCGGCAATGACCAACGAGATCATCGCCATCGGTGGCCTGCCATGGGTATCGCTGTTCCTTGCCGGCACCTTCGGTACCTACGGACTGGTGCGCAAGCAACTCCCGGTCGATGCCGTCTCCGGCCTGTGGCTGGAGACTCTGGTGATGCTGCCGGTTTGTGCGCTCTACGCCTTCTGGCAGGCCGGCAACGGCCATGCGGTGTTCACCGGCCACGACCTTTCGACCTCCTGGCTGTTGATCGCTGCCGGTGCGCTGACCGCGCTGCCGCTGCTGGCCTTCGCCGCCGCTGCGCAACGACTCGACCTGGCGACCATCGGGATGCTGATGTACATCAATCCGACGCTGCAGTTCGTCACCGCGATCTGGCTTTTCGGCGAACCGATGCGGGCCGAACAGTTGCTCAGTTTCGGGTTGATCTGGCTGGGACTGTTGGTTTTCAGCTGGAGTGCCTGGGGCAAATACCGGAATCCGGACTGCATCGATTCCCGTTGACTTTCCACTCGCCTGAACTATGCTGGATATTGCGTTGCAGCATATTTTTCATTAAATGAGTGTCGACGAAAGGGGATGATGACCATGTCACGGCAACAGGGAAAGACGGTCAGAGCGTGGTTGGGGGAGGGGCTGGCAGTCTGCTCGCTGGCTTTTGCATGCTCCGCAAGCGGAGCACCAGCACTGGAAGAAGTTGCCGAAGGCGTCAAGATCGACCTTGGCCAGATCTCCGTGTCAGGGATCTCTTCAGGGGGTTTCATGGCTCACCAGTTCCATGTGGCACACTCAGAACACATCATGGGCGCGGGTATTGTCGCGGGTGGTCCGTACTACTGCGCGCGCGGGTCGATCATGGACGCCGTAACCAGGTGCAGCCAGTTTGTCATGCTCGAATGCACGGCCATCGGTCTGGATCCCAAGTGGTGTAAAAAAACCGACCTGGCGCCGAGAAACAAGACCGAGATCGAGCGGGTGGCGCATGCCTCTTTTGCTGAGGCAAAGAAACAGGAGGCAGCAGGGAGCATCAGCAAGCTTGCCAACCTGAAGAATGCCAAGGTTTATCTGTTCAGTGGCACCTATGACGCTATCGTTCCGCAAGGTGTGATGGACTCGCTTTTTCACTTCTATGCCGATGCCGACAAGGGGGGGATGGCAGAGGCCAACATGGCTTACAGCCGGACATTTCCTGCCCGCCATACGATGGTGAGGGACAGTTTCGACAAGCCAGCCGGCGATGTGGTGGGCAAGTGTACGTTGCCGCCCGCAGCCGCACCAGCGAACGACCAGAACGCTTTCATCGACGATTGCGAGGCGGTCGCCAGGCAGCGCGAGAAGCAGAATGGCTGCATTTGTCCGGTGACCGCAGGGGTCGGAATGAGCAGCGCCGCGACCTGTCCACCCAGCGACAAGCAGGCGCTTTGCAAGGATCTGAAGGACGTCGATCTGGCGGGAGCCATTCTGAAACGCATTTACGGCGAATCCGCGCTGAAAGCTGCCCGTGTGCCTGTAGCGGAGAGCGCAGTACAGGCATTCGACCAGCGGCGGGTGTTCAGCAAGTTCTCGGATACCCCTTACAACGCTCTGCAGAACGCCTCGATGGCCAGAGAAGGCTATGTGTTCATCCCGCAGGCCTGCAAGGATGGTCGGCAGTGCAAGCTGCATGTCGCGTTCCACGGATGCTTGCAGGGCGGTGAGACGGACCGGCGGCGTAGCCACTCTGGCAATCTGTTCGCCAAGTTTGCGGGTTACAACGAATGGGCGCAGGCCAATGACATCATCGTCCTTTATCCACAGATCCAGGCGCGAACCTTGCCACTCAATCCTCAGGGATGTTGGGACTGGTGGGGGCAGGATTACACCCACGAGGCTTATCACACGCAAGGAGGAAAACAGATCAGGGCGGTCGCACAAATGATCAACATTCTTGCTGGAGGACAGCAAGCGCTCAACGTACCAGCAGAGTAAAGTTGAGGACAAGGGTGTCGGCAAGAGGTGGATGACGAATCACCAACGGATATTGAATGCCGAACGAACATTGTTTGGGTAGATTGAATCGAATCTTAACGGAGGAATTGAAAAATGGCGGACCTTTCCAAGCTATTGAGTGATTGGACCAAGGCGATTACGAGCATGGACGTGACCAGGGGCAGCGAAGAGCTTCTGAACATCATGGCCGGGCTCAAGGTGCCGGGTGTCAACATGGACGCCGTGGTGGCCATTCAGCGTGAAAACCTCGAAGCCCTGAGTGCTTCCAACCGAGCAGCGCTTGCCGGGATGAAAGCCGTCGGGGAGTGGCAAGTGAAGATCCTGCAGGAGACGATGCAGGGATTGACGACTGCGATCAGCAACCTGACCAAGGGGGGCTCGCCGCAGGAGATCGCGGCAGCGGAAGCCGAGCTGGCCAGAAAAGCTTTTGAAACCGCAGTCGGCGAGATGCGAGAACTCGCGGAGATCGTGGGCAAGGCAAATCAGCAGGCCAGCGAAGCCATTGCCAAGCGAATTCCCGCGAGCCTGAACGAAATCAAGGATGTGCTGAAGCTTCCATAAACGATTGGAACGTCCAGGCCCCCCTGAACACTCTGCAGTGTCCGGGGCCGGGACGCCCTTCAAGAAGTCTTGGGGTATGCAGCCGGAAGCAGAGGCGGTCTTTTCCCTACGCCGCCACTTCTCCACCCAGTGCGGTGACCAGGTCATCGAGCAACCTCGCCACTTCTCCGGTCATCAGGGTGAAATCGATGTCGAAGCGTTCATCGGCATTCTCGCCCTGGCTTTCGGCCTGTTCCTTGAGGATGTCCAGGAAGGCGAGGCGTTTGATCTGTAACTGGTCGTTGAGCACAAAGGAAATACGGTCGTTCCAGGTCATCGCCAGGCGGGTGACGATCTTGCCGGTGGCGATATGCTGGCGGATCTCTTCGCCTTCGAGGGTGTGATTGACATAGCGCACGCTGGCCTTGTCGGTCGAGCGCAGCTCGAGGTCCTGGTCGAGGGTGAATCCGACGGGCGCTTCGCCATCGGCTACCCAGCCGGTCATCGCCGCCGACGGGGATTGCGTCACTTTGAGCACCTTAACCGGCAGGGCATCGAGCGATTTGTGAAGATGCTCGAGGAACTCTTCGGCTTTTGCCGGCGAGGCGGAGTCGATGACCAGCCAGCCGTTGATCGGATCGATCCAGCCAGAGGTGCTGCGGTTGCGGATGAAGGCGCGCGGCAGCAGTTCGAGAGTCATTTCTTGCTGGATCTCGCGCATCTCGCGACGGCCGATACGGCGGCCTTCGGCTTCCTCGATCTCCTTGGCCTTGTCGCTGGCAAAGCGTTTGACGATCGAAGCCGGCAGCAGTTTTTCCTCGACCCCGAGGGTGAGCAGCCACTGCTGGTTGACGGAATGGACGAGTGCGCCGCCGTCCCGTGGCGCGACCCAGCCGATGCTGCGCGGATCGGTGGCGTGGCATCCTTGCAGGGTCAGTTTGCCGAGTTGCGCCGCCAGTTGCTCGGCGTCAGCGGCCCAGTTTCTGGGCAGGCGGTAGAGGTGAAGATTTTTGAACCACATGAGCGGACCCGAAAAAATTGGCCATTATAGGCCTGAACGGCACATAATTTGCCACCGGGCGGCAGGGCAGGGGAGCCGGTGACACCGGCTTCTGTTAGCATTCGCGCTGCTTTTGACGATCCGTCCATGACCGCTTTGCTCTCCGATGTCTTTTCCGCTGCCGGGCCGCTGGCAAGCACGGTTCCCGGTTACCGCCTGCGTGTCCAACAACTCGAACTGGCCGAGCGCATCGCTGCCGCGATGGCCGGCAATCAGGTCCTGATTGCCGAAGCCGGGACCGGCACGGGCAAGACCTATGCCTATCTGGTACCCGCATTGCTTTCGGGGGGCAAGGTGATCGTTTCGACCGGTACCCGCAACCTGCAGGATCAGCTTTTTACGCGTGACATCCCGACCATCCGCAGCGCGCTCAAGTCACCGGTCAGGGTGGCGCTGCTCAAGGGGCGAGCCAATTACCTGTGTCACTACCACCTCGAACGTTCGCTTTCCGATGGTCGCTTTCTCTCGCGTGACGACGCCGTCTACGCGCAGCGTATCGCGCGCTTTGCCAGGAAGACCCGAAGTGGTGACAAGGCCGAGTGTACGGGTGTTCCCGAAAACGCGACGGTGTGGGCGATGGTCACCTCGACTCGTGACAACTGCCTCGGCCAGGATTGCCCGAAGCACAAGGAGTGTTTCGTCCTTGCTGCGCGCCGCGAGGCGATGGCGGCCGACCTGGTGGTGGTCAACCATCACCTGTTCTTCGCCGACGTGATGCTTCGTGACGAAGGAACCGCCGAACTGCTGCCCGCCTGCAATACGGTGATCTTTGACGAAGCACATCAATTGCCGGAAGTCGCCAGCCTGTTCTTTGGCGACAGCATCTCGACCGCGCAGCTCCTCGAACTGAGCCGCGATACACAGCTCGAAAGTCTGGCCTCGGCGCGTGACTGCCTGGATCTGCCGAAGTTCTGTACCCTGCTTGAAAAGGTCGCTCGCGACCTGCGGCTGGTCTTGCCGGTCGAACCGGCCCGCTACGCGCTACAGCAACTCGAAGCGCACGCCGGTTTCGCCGATCGATTGAACGATGTGCTCAAGGAACTGGCAGCGCTGGCCTCCTTGCTCGAGACGCAGGCGCAGCGTGCCGAAGGTCTGGAAAGCTGCTGGCGGCGCGCCACCGACTTGCAGGTGCGCCTGCAGGCCTGGCAGAGTGGGGCGAACCTGGATTTCGTTCGCTGGGCAGAGACCTATAGCCACTCGCTGCAGCTCAATGCGACGCCGCTGGCGATCGCCGAGATCATGCAGAAGCAGATGAGCGGCCATCCGCGCGCCTGGATCTTCACTTCGGCGACACTTGCCGTGCAGGACAGTTTTTCTCATTACTGTGCCGAGATGGGGCTTGGCGACGCCGATTCGGCGCGTTGGGAGAGTCCCTTCGACTACCCTCGACAGGCGCTGCTCTACGCGCCGCGCAACCTGCCCGATCCGAACCGCCCGGAGTATGCCGAAGCGGTCGTCGAGGCCGCGTTTCCGGTACTCCAGGCGAGCGCTGGCCGGGCATTCTTTCTGTGTACCTCGCTGCGCGCGATGCGCCGAACACACCAGTTGCTCAGCGAGTGGCTACAGCGCGACGGACTTGATCTGCCTTTGCTGTTGCAGGGCGAGCGCAGCAAGAACGAATTGCTCGAACGCTTTCGCAGCCTGGGCAATGCCATCCTGATCGGCAGCCAGAGTTTCTGGGAAGGGGTCGATGTGCGCGGCGAAGCGCTGTCGCTGGTGGTCATCGATAAGCTGCCGTTTGCGCCGCCGGACGACCCGGTGCTTTCGGCGCGTATCGAGAAGCTCCGGCGCGAAGGACGCAATCCTTTCATGGAGTACCAGTTGCCGCGCGCGGTGATCAACGTCAAACAGGGCGCGGGTCGCCTGATCCGCGATGAGAATGACCGCGGGGTGTTGATGATCTGCGACCCGCGCCTGCTCAGCAAACCCTACGGCAAGCGTATCTGGCGAAGTCTGCCGCCGATGAAGAGATCTCGCGAACTCGCCGACGCTCTGGCCTTCTTCGCCCCGGCAGCGGCCGCATGATCCGCATGCCTCCCCCTCTCCAGACTGCTGCCGATCTGCCACTGGACTGCGCGGCCGTGGCCGAGCTGCTCAATCGCGGCTGCGCCTGCATCTCGGTCGACCATCGATCCTTGCAGCGCGCGCTCGAAAACGGCAACGGAACGTTCTCGCACGCTGAACTGCTGGCGACGCGGCCGCATCTGTTCTCGGACAGCATGGTTTTCGTCAGCACCGCGCATCTCGCGCGCATGGCACGAATCATCGCCTTGCTCGAACGGGTGGTGGCCTTGCCGGCATATCGCGAACGGGTGCTCGCCTACGCGCCGCCACTGGCACGGCATTCGCCCGGCGCCGTGGGGGTCTATCTGGGTTATGACTTCCACCTCGGTGCAGATGGTCCGCAGCTCATCGAAATCAATTCGAACGCCGGTGGGGCGCTGCTCAACGCTCGCCTGTTGCGCGCGCAGCGCGCGTGCTGCGCTGCAGTGGCGAGGATGATGCCGACGCCGATACCGGTCGAGGAAACCTTTCTGGCGATGTTTCGCGAGGAGTGGCGACTGACCCGCGGCACTGGCGATGCTTCGCAGCGGCCGCTGGCGCGCATCGCGATTGTCGATACGCAGCCCGATGAGCAGTATCTGGCGCCTGAATTTGCACTCTTTCGGCAACTCTTCGAGGCGAATGGCATCGCTGCATTGGTGGCCGATGTTGCGGAACTGACCTTCGACGGCGAACGCTTGTACTGCCGCGGGCAGGTCGTTGACCTGGTCTACAACCGGCTGACCGACTTTGCACTGGCCGAACCGCAGAGTGCGGCGTTGCGTGCGGCGTATTTGAGCGATGCCGTGGTGGTCACGCCGCATCCGCAGGCGCATGCGCTGTTTGCCGACAAACGCAACCTGCAGGCTCTCGGCGACGACGACTGGCTGGCAGCGATCGGCTTGCGCGAAGACGAGCGCGAGTTGCTGGCCAGCAGCATTCCGCGTACCCTGCTGGTGCTCCCCGAACAGGCCGAGGCCTTCTGGGCCACTCGCAAGCAGTGGTTTTTCAAACCGACTGCCGGTTACGGCGGCAAGGCGGCCTATCGCGGCGACAAGCTGACCCGGCGCGTATTTGCCGAAATCGCCGGCGGTGGCTATGTCGCGCAGGCGGTGGTTGCTCCTTCCGAGCGACGCCTGCTGATCGATGGCGTACCGCACGATTTCAAGCTCGATCTTCGTAACTACGTTTATCGGGGTGCGGTTCAACTGGTATCGGCGCGACTGTACCGTGGCCAGACGACCAATTTCCGGACCCGTGGCGGCGGCTTTGCGGCGGTTTTCCCGGTACCCTGTGCAAGCGGAAGCAAAGCATGAGACTGTTTGGTATTGCCGGTTACTCCGGCGCCGGCAAGACGACCTTGCTGGAAAAACTGCTGCCGCGAATGACCCGGATCGGGCTGCGCGTCGCGGTGCTCAAGCACGCACACCACCATTTCGACATCGACCAGCCGGGGAAAGACTCGTTTCGCCACCGCGCGGCAGGGGCTGGCGAAGTGCTGCTGGCCAGCAGTGCGCGCTGGGTATTGATGAGCGAGTTACGCGGCGCTCCCGAGCCGACGCTCGAGGAATATGTCGCACACTTGTCGCCTTGCGATCTGGTCCTCGTCGAAGGTTTCAAGGACGAGGCGATTCCGAAGCTCGAAGTGTATCGGCCCGGCAACGGCAAGCCGCCGCTGTGGCCACAACTGCAGCACATCGTCGCTGTCGCCTCGGATGCCCCGCAATCACTGACCCTGCCGGCGCATCTGACGCGGCTGGACCTGAATGATCCGGACGCGATCGTCGGCTTCATCCTCGGCACTCTTCAACTGGGAGGGAAAACGCATGCTGTCCTTTGATGAAGCGCTGGCGCGCTTGCTGGCCAGTGCCCGGACCGTTTCAGAAATTCGCCGCCTGCCGACGCTGGCTGCCGCCGGGCGCGTGCTCGCACGGGCACAGCAGGCGACGGTCAATGCGCCGCTACTCGACAACTCGGCGATGGATGGTTATGCGCTGGCCGTCGCCGATGTGCCGCGCCTGGCGAGCCGACTGCCGGTCTCGCAGCGCATTCCGGCGGGCAGCGTCGGTACACCGCTGCAGCCAGGAACCGCTGCCCGGATCTTCACCGGCGCGCCGATACCGGCCGGTGCCGACGCAGTAGTGATGCAGGAGCTTTGCGAACACGCCGACGATGCGGTGCTGATCAACCATCTGCCGCAAGTGGGCGAACATATTCGCCGCGCCGGGAGCGACATTGCCGCCGGGAGCGAAATTCTCCCTGCCGGACTGCGCCTGCGACCCCAGGACACCGCCCTGGCGGCGTCGGTGGGGATCGCCGAACTGCCGGTTTTCCGCCGCTTGCGAGTGGCAGTACTGTTTACGGGTGACGAACTGCGCATGCCCGGTGAGCCGCTGCCGCCGGGCGCGATCTACAATGCCAACCGTTTTCTGCTCACCGCCCTGCTGCAGTCATTGGGTTGCGTCGTCCGTGATATTGGGCAGGTGCCCGACGATCTGCCGGCGACGCGCCAGGCGCTGCGCGCAGCCGCGCTCGACAATGACCTGGTGCTCAGCTCGGGCGGCGTTTCCGTCGGCGAAGAGGATCACATCAAAGCCGCCGTTGCGGCGGAGGGTCGGATCGAGATGTGGAAGATCGCCATCAAGCCCGGCAAACCCCTGGCCTTTGGACAGATCGGTTCGGCCGGGCGCGAGGTGGCGTGCATCGGTTTGCCGGGAAACCCGGTTTCCTGCCTGATCACCTTCCTCATGCTGGTACGGCCTTTTCTATTGAAAATGCAGGGCGTGCATCCAATTACCCCACCGAGCTACCGGCTGCGCGCCGATTTCGACTGGTTGCGGCCCGATGCCCGGCGCGAGTTTCTGCGTGCAAGAAGCCATGCCGATGGCGGCGTGGAGATCTTCGCCAACCAGGGCGCGTCAGTCCTGATTTCGGCGGTGTGGGGCGATGGCCTGATCGATAACCCACCGCAGCAGGTGATCCGACGCGGCGACAGGGTGCGCTTCCTGCCGTTTTCGGCCTTGCTGAACTGAGCCTGGAGGGCGAATGATGCTGAAGATTCTGTACTTCGCGAGCGTCCGCGAGCTGCTTGGACAAGGGAGCGAGGAGTTGCCGCTGCCGGCCGGGGTGCTGGATGTCGCCGGCCTGCTCGGGTTTCTCGCGCAACGGGGCGGCGCATGGGAGCACCTGGCGGAGATCAGGAACCTGCGTCAGGCGGTCAATCAGGAAATGGTCGGGCGCGATGCACCGATCGGGTCGGGGGACGAGGTCGCTTTCTTTCCGCCGGTGACCGGAGGTTGAAATGATGGTGCGCGTTCAGGAGGCTGATTTCGACGTCGGCGCAGAGCTGGCGGCGCTGCGCCAGGATCGACCACAGATCGGTGCGCTGGTGTCCTTTGTCGGTGTCGTGCGAGCGGCCAGCGATGGCGCCGGGGTCTCGGAGATGACCCTCGAACATTACCCAGGGATGACCGAGAAAGCGCTTGCGGCGATGGTCGGCGAGGCCGCACGCCGCTGGAAGCTCATCGACGCGATCGTCATCCACCGTGTCGGTCGCTTGCTGCCGGGCGACCAGATCGTCCTCGTCGCGGTGGCCGGCGCGCATCGTGGCGAAGCTTTTGCCGCCTGCGAGTTCCTCATAGACTACCTGAAAACGCGCGCGCCGTTCTGGAAGCGCGAAGTGACGCCGCAAGGCGCGCGCTGGGTCGCTGCGCGCGCGAGCGACGATCAGGCTGCCGAGCGCTGGCAGGAGGAGGATTGAGCTCGGCACGGCTCCGATCCAGCAAGGCGCACCAGGCCCGGCAAGCCTGCTACCGCGTCACCTGCAACACTGCTGGCGCGAAGTTCACCCGCCGCGTCTCGACAATGCGCCTGGCGTCCACCTTTCCCTCGACGATCTCGTAGCCCATCAGCGCAAATATCCGGCCGCGCACGAACAGTGGCCGCGAATTGCCGTACCAGTCGACGCACGAGGCGCGGCAGCCGTCATTGCGGTCGCTTGCCGAGGGTTGCGCGGTCAGCGTACCGAGTTCGCTCAGCGTCAGGGCATGATTGCGCAAAAAGAGCAGGGCTGCCGACGGCGTGCGCAGTTGTCGTGCGCCGGATTCGTCACCGCCGACGATCGGCAGGCCAAGCAGGCCGTCGAACTCGCTCTCGGATTTATAGAAGAAGCCATGACTGCGCGTTTCACCCTGCGCTGCGTCCTTGCGCGTGTAGCGGCCGGCGGTCACCGGTAGAGGAGTCAGACGTACACTGCTCAGATGCAGGTCCCTGCCGCTGCTGCCGACGACGAGGGCATTGCTGCCGAGTGCCTCGACACGGTCTACCGAGTGTGGCAAAGGTAATTCGTAGACCTCACCCTGCGCGTAGCGCACCGCGTACACCTGTGATTGCGTCGTCGTCTGCGGCGAATGCCAGCCGGTACCCGCGCCGTACAGCAGATACGGGCCGATGTAGCGACTCTGCAGCACGTAGCCGTTGGCTCTCGGCAGCCGGCGGTAAGCCTGGGCGGGTGCGCTGTCACGGCCGTCGGAAAAGCTGGCGAGCGGGATGCGCAGCAGCGCCAGGTCGCCGGCATTGACTTCGCCTGCCCACATGCCGTCGCCACGGCCGTTGGCACGCAGCAGCACGTTCAGCACGCCGCCGTCGTCTTCGTGGAAAGAGAACTGGTCGATCGGGCTGCCGGCTGTCTTCAGGGCACTCGGTGCCGATCCGTCGAGCGGGATGCGGAACACCGACGAAGCCGAAGCTCCCCCCCGTTCGGCCGTCGTCCAGACGAATACCGAATTCGGCGAGACGTAGAAGACGCGTCCAGGTGACCCGAGAACGGCGGTGCTTTGACAATCCATCTCCGGTCTGGCGAGATCGCAGATCGAGACACTGTGCAGGGCGACGCCGGCGAAGGGGTCGAGCGGCTCGTCGCTGCGGTAGATCCGCGTCGCCGGCGCAATGCGCCGGAAATCCGCCGGCAGCGCTCCAGGGCGCCAGCGGCGCATCGCCGGGAAGGCTGCCCAGGGGTCACCCCATGGGCTGAGAACGTGCGGCGAATAGACGATCAGTTTGCTGCCGATCAGCCGGCTCGCATAGTTGCGGGAAGAATAGTAGTCGTTGGAGCGCAGGTGATAGGTCGCCCGATAGGCGAGCTGTCCAGCGCGCGAAATGTCGAAGACGCCGACTTCGGTGCCACCACGCGCGTAACTGTAGCCGATGACGACGATCGTGTTGCCGGAAATCAGCATCTCGTCGTACCAGGCGCCACCTGGATCGACATCGCTGCCGAAAGCGTCGATGGCGGCGACGGGGCGCAGATCCTGCGCGCCGATGCGGACCGTGAACAGGCGGCCACGGCGCAGGATCACCAGGTGGTCACCGTGTACCTTGACGATGCCCCCTTCATCGACACCGGCGTGCTGGACGTTGGTGACGGATTCGTTCTTGCCGGTGGCGGCTTCCTTGGCCACTGCCACAGGGGCGGCGGCGGGTGCGGGAGATGGTTGAGCGAGTTGGCCCACGGACTTGTCGGCACGCGCTCGTTGCTGCTCGTCGCGGCGACGCTGCGCTTCGTCAGCCCAGCGTTTGAAGAGACCGGCGAGTTCCTGCTCATTGGCGAAGGCGCTGAGCGTCTTGCGTGGTACAGTTGGATTGGCCGTGGTGGCCGTTGCCGCAGGCAAGCAGAGAGCAGTCAGCACGGCAGTGGTCAGGTAAACGACAAGGGTTCGATACATGGCAGTCCTTTCGTGGAGGGTTCAGACGGGTAAACGGACGACGCACGAGAATGGGGTTAAAACTTCCCGCAGATTCTCACCCACGCCGAGCTGCCGTTCCGCGTACGTCGTCACGTCGCCGGTCAACGCTTATCATGAGAGAATCGTGAGTCGCTGGCGCGACTTTCACATTAAACTCCCCGCCTTGCTTGTTCCCTCCGCGGATATTTCATGGTTAAGTCCTTCGATTCACCCAATCCCGATAGCGGGCAACGCTTCGGCAGTCGCGGCGCACGGCGAGAACGGAGCCCGCAGACGGACCCGGTACTGTCTGAACTGCGCGTGCCGCCGCATTCACTGGAGGCCGAGCAATCAGTGCTCGGCGGCTTGATGCTCGATAACGCGGCCTTCGACAAGATCGCCGACGTGATCAGCGAAGGCGATTTTTATCGCGATGAACACCGGCGCATTTACCGCCAGATTTCCAAGCTCCTGGAACGTAGCAAGCCCGCCGACGCGGTGACGGTAGCTGAAAGCCTCGACCAGGCGGGGGAGGGCGACGCCACCGGCGGGCTGGTCTACCTTGGCGAACTGGCCGCGAACACGCCGTCGGCGGCGAACATCCGGCGCTATGCCGAGATCGTCCGTGAACGGGCGATTCTGCGGCAACTGGTGACTGCCGGCGACGAAATTGCCGGCAGTGCGCTCAATCCGCTCGGTCGCGACCCGAAAACCCTGCTCGACGAGGCCGAGGCAAGGGTCTTCGCGATTGCCGAAGGCGGTTTTCGCCACCAGACAGGGTTCGTGCATATCAACCCGCTGCTGACGCAGGTGGTCGAACGCATCCAGGAGCTGCACGACCGCGACAATCCTTCGGACATCACCGGCGTGCCGACCGGCTATCACGATCTGGACTCGAAGACTTCGGGCCTGCAGGGCGGCGATCTGCTGATCGTTGCCGGCCGTCCGTCGATGGGAAAAACCTCGTTTGCGCTCAATATTGCCGAGCATGTGGCGATTGAAGTGGGTCTGCCGGTCGCCGTTTTCTCGATGGAAATGGGCGGTACGCAACTCGCCATGCGCATGCTCTCATCGGTCGGTCGGCTCGATGCCCATCGCGTCCGTACCGGTCGCCTCAATGACGACGAGTGGTCGAGGCTGTCCTTTGCGCTGGGCAAGATGCACGAGGCGCCGATCTATATCGACGAGACGCCGGCGCTCAATCCGATCGACCTGCGCGCGCGCGCGCGTCGTCTGCATCGCCAGTGTGGCAAGCTCGGACTGATCGTCATCGACTACCTGCAATTGATGTCCGCCACTTCGCATGGCGAGAACCGGGCGACCGAAATCTCGGAGATTTCGCGATCGCTGAAAGGATTGGCCAAGGAGTTGGGCGTTCCCCTGATGGCGCTCTCGCAACTCAACCGCTCGCTCGAACAACGGCCGAACAAGCGCCCGGTGATGTCCGACCTGCGCGAATCGGGCGCCATCGAACAGGACGCCGACATCATCATGTTCATCTACCGCGACGAGGTGTATAACCCGGACACACCCGACAAGGGGGTTGCCGAGATCATCATCGGCAAGCAGCGTAACGGCCCGATCGGCACCACCCGCCTGACTTTCCTGGGCGAGTACACGCGCTTCGAGAGTTTCGCCAAGCCGGGATCGTATTGAGCACGGGCAGACGTCAGCCTTCGACGCGGCTGGCGTTGACCGTGTAGCCAAAGCGCTGGATGTCGGTGCTGTCGAAACGGACACCGGCGGCCTCCGCCTGTGGCAGGACCAGGAAGGGCAGGAGCCCGCCGCCGCTGGCGCCCCGGAGACTGACATCCTGGGCAGCGTTGTAGGCAATCCAGTTCATCTCCCAGAAACCGAACAGCAGCTTCCTGAGGACCACCAGTTTCGCATCGCCGTTGCCCAGATGTTCGTCGTGAATGGCCTTGCGCACATCACCAGGGTCGACCGGAATCCAGCCATAGCCCGGCGTGTAGAATTCGGCACGACAATGCTGCACGGCGCGCAGGTTACCGGTTGCGCCGAGGCCGGAAAACAGACGCGAACTGTCGACGCGCAGCCCGAAGACCGGGCGCGCGGGAATTCCGATCGATCGGCACAGGCCGACGAAGAGGAGGGCGATGTCGGCACTCTTGCCGCTCAACTGGCCACTATCGAGCATGGCCTCGACATCACCCCTGCCGATGCCGCTCTGGGCTGGATCAAATGATGTGTTTTCGACCACCCAGTCGTAAATCGCCTTGCCCTGGGCGACCGGATCCTTGATACGGCCAATGGCACGTTCGGCGGTGCGGCGCACGAGTCCATCGATCGGAACCAGATTGCTCGATTGCAGACAGCGCCGAAGCACTTCGCTGCGTTCGGCGGCGCTGCCGCGGCGGGTGATGTCGAAGTGACGGTCCAGCTTGGCCACCTGACTATTGATCTGTAATTGCGGTGTCGGACTGCCCTCTTTCCAGTCAGCGTAGAACACCTCCATATCGGCTACCGGATCACGGTAGATTCCGGCACTGTCGAAGTTGCCTCGCCAGAAGTGACCCAGCGAGCGTTGCCAGGGAGTGTCCTTGTATTGAGCCAGTGGGAGCCACAACCGCAGTTTCCCTTTGACCTGGTTGATCGTGATCTGTGAAGTAATGTCGTAGGTCCGCCAGTTGGGCTGCGGCTCATCGGGCAGACTGATGGCATTGCGCTGTTCGACTGCGGCTATCGGTGATGGGCTGGGTGCCGGAGCCGGGGTGGCTGATGGTTTTTCAACGACCGGCCGGTAGCTGTGCCGGGCTCTTGTGCTGGCTCTGCTGCCGCTGCTCCTGGTGGTCTCTCTACTGCTGGTTTTGCCGGCAGGCTTGGCTGTCGACTTGGCTGCCGGTTTGGCGGCATCCTGAGCAGCAGCCTTCTTTTTGTTGACGGCAAGCACCGACGAAGGGGCCAATAGCGAAAGAAGCGCAGAAGCAGCAAGGAAATCGCGTCGTTTCAATCGACTCTCCGGTAAGCACAGGATCCTGATCGCTCGGAGCCGGCAGCATGGATCGATGGCCAAAAACGACCGGGCCGTGTCACCAGACACGGCCCCATTGATGTGCAAAAAAATTATAACACTTCAGCAGCGTAGTCAGCGAGGCGGGAACGCTCGCCTCGTTGCAGGGTGATATGGCCGGCGTGCTGCCAGCCCTTGAAGCGGTCGACAACGTAGGTCAATCCGGAACTGCCTTCGGTCAGATAGGGCGTATCGATCTGCGCAATGTTGCCGAGGCAGATCACCTTGGTGCCTGGTCCGGCACGAGTGATCAGGGTCCTCATCTGTTTCGGAGTCAGGTTTTGCGCCTCGTCGATGATCAGGAACTTGTTGAGGAAAGTGCGTCCACGCATGAAATTGAGCGATTTGATCTTGATCCGGTTGCGAATCAGGTCACGGGTCGCCGCGCGGCCCCAGTCGCCGGCATCGTCATCGCTCTTGTTGAGAACTTCGAGGTTGTCCTCGACAGCGCCCATCCACGGCCCCATCTTTTCTTCCTCGGTACCGGGCAGAAAACCGATGTCTTCGCCGACGGGGACGGTGACACGGGTCATGATGATTTCGCTGTAGCGCCTTCCTTCGAGCACCTGCGTGAGACCGGCAGCCAGAGTGAGCAGCGTCTTGCCGGTGCCGGCCTGGCCGAGCAGGGTGACGAAATCGACTTCCGGATTCATCAGCAGATTGAGCGCAAAATTCTGTTCGCGGTTGCGCGCCGTGATGCCCCAGACGTTGTTCTTGGTGTGCGTATAGTCGGTCAGCGTCTGGATCTCGGCGGTCGAGCCGGAGATTTCGCGGACGATGGCATAGAGCGGTTTTTCCCCTTCCTGGAAGAGGAACTGGTTGACCAGCAGTTGCGCGCAGAATGACCCCTTGAGGCGGTACAGCGTACGCCCGTCCTTCTTCCGGGACTCGATGTCCTGGCCGTATACCTCCCAGAAATCAGGGGGCAGCTCGCGCATTCCCGTGTATAGCAGGTCGTTGTCCTCGAGCACCTTGTCGTTGAAGTAGTCCTGCGCCGAGAGCCCGAGGACGCGGGCCTTGATGCGCATATTGATGTCCTTGGAGACGAGGATCACCGGGCGCTCGGGATGCCGGCGTTGCAGATCGATGACGACTGCCAGAATCTGGTTGTCGACCTTGGCCGTTGGCAATCCCGCCGGCAACCCGTCGGCGATTGCCTCTGTCTGCAGGAAAAGGCGGCCGCTGGCCAGTTTGCGGGAAGGTCCCTGGAGCGGGATGCCTTGGTCGATGGCCCCATCTACGCTGTTAACGATCTCGTCAAGAGTGCGCGTCACCTGGCGAGCGTTGCGGGCGATTTCCGACAAGCCTTTCTTATGGTTGTCGAGTTCTTCCAGGGTCATCATCGGCAGAAAGACGTCGTGTTCCTCGAAGCGGTAGACGCAGGTCGGATCGTGCATCAGGACATTGGTGTCGAGGACGAAGAGCTTGCCTGGTGTGGTGGCAGCTTGTTGCTCGGCATTGA
Organism: Candidatus Accumulibacter cognatus; assembly: GCF_000584975.1. Lineage (NCBI taxonomy): Bacteria > Pseudomonadati > Pseudomonadota > Betaproteobacteria > Candidatus Accumulibacter > Candidatus Accumulibacter cognatus. The sequence goes on from NZ_JDST02000064.1 coordinate 78,265, forward strand.
CTGCAGTTTTGCGGGCCATGTGAGCGCTTTCCGGATCAGGCCGGTGAGGGTTTCATGTCAGAGCTGGGCGATGAAATCCAGGACTTCCTGCGCGTGGCCGGCCACCTTGACGCCGCGCCATTCGCGCCGCAGCACACCCTGGCCGTCAATGACAAAGGTGCTGCGTTGGATGCCGCGAACCTGTTTGCCGTACATCGACTTCATCTTGATGACCGAGAAGCGGGAGCACAGCAATTCTTCGGTGTCGCAAAGCAGATCGAAGGGCAAGTCCTGCTTCGCCTTGAAATTCTCGTGTGACTTGACGCTGTCACGAGACACACCGACCACGAGAGCACCGGCCTTCACGAACTGCGGATGCAGGTCACGGAATTGCTGGGCCTCGATGGTACATCCCGGTGTGCTGTCCTTTGGATAGAAATACAGGACGACCGGGCTGCCTCGGCAAGCCGAGAGAGTGAAGGTCCGGCCACCCGTTGCAGGCAGGCTGAAGTCGTCAACGGTCTGATCGATCATGGCTAGCTTTTCAGGGACGAAGAAGCTGGATTGTGGTAAGAAAGCGGATCGTCGGTCAAGCCTTGAATCGCTGTTTGCCGTCAGCTTCGGATTATCATATCAGATCAGATATTTCGTATAATTTGTATTATGTAAAATTAAATGGGGGTGTCGATGGCTGACCCTGATGACTCACCGATGCGGGTGATAGGACGCGCTTGGAATGAGACATTGCCGCGCAATCTTTGAGACATTGGCGAATGGTTTGAGAATGCAACAGATCAGCGCCGGCGGCAATGTCGCGCAGGATCTGGCAGTGTAGGCTCTTGCCCTATTCTTTGAGGGAGTCCAAAGAAGACTGCTCGATACAGGAGCCTACTCGCCAGCAAACACGCCAGGCTCAGCCCGCTATCCCTACACTCAACAGCTGGCTGGCCAGCTCATCGCGGCGCGTCAGCAAGGTGTCCAGTTCATGATCGATCTCGGCAATGCGCTTGCGCAGATCGGCAACCGGAATCGCACCTGGCGGCCAATCATGCACCACGTCAAGGGCGGCCATGAAGCGCTCGGCGATCAGATCGCCGAAGTAGAAAAAGAAGGCATCGGCAGACGGGGCGAACCCATCGAAACAGTCTTCCCCGTTCATGAACGGGAAATTCTGCAATCGACCGCCTTGGAAAACCCGATCCAGGGCAACGAAGCTTGAATTCAGCTTGGCGTTTCCCCGTCCCGAGTGGTCGGCAAACTGCTTGATCCTGTACTGGAAAAGTTCGCCTCGCTTGGCAAGGTCGGCTCTGACGTAAGCGGCGAAATCCTCTCGACTCACCGGCGAATTCATCAAGCTTTCCCGTTCCCCATTCAGCGCGTGGATTTGCTCATCAAGCGTCTTGATGTCCGTCTTGACGGAATCGGCCGCCTTCTTCAGATCGTTCAGGAGGGTGGATAAATCAGACATTGGCTTCCTCTTCGCTGGTAGGCTTTTCCGATGCCTTGAAGAACGGCTTGTGCAGCGGCTCAATGGCCTTGCATTCCAGCAGCGGCGCGGCTTCGTCGTTGGACAGTTCGATTTCAGCGCCAACGGTGTAGAGATCTTGGTTGTGGTTCACATTGGTACGGGCCAGATACTTCATGAAGCTTCCTTTCCGGTCATTTGATGGACGGTTGAACATGGTGGACGGCTTGCAGCGTGGTGACGTGGACGCCTATATCGGCCCTATCTTTCTGATAGCTCAGAGCAGCTGCAGCGATCCTCTGAGCGAGTGATTCCCCCAGGCCGTCTTGCACCACAAGACGCGCGCTCGCTTGGTGGCTCGAAGTGGGCGCAACGCGATTCACGGCTTGAACGGTCGTCAGAAAGACACCGTTTCGGGCCATGGCTTCCTGATAGGCAAGCGCTGCACTCGCAATTTCCGAATGGCCCGCACCTTGGCCCAAGATCCGGCTGGCGGCGGCCAACTCGGTCAGGCCATCCAAGGCCGGGGTATTGGTCAGTGCGGCACTCACGACGCCCAGCACCTCGCCTTTGTGGTCGTAATAAAAGACGGGCGAAATAAAGCGGTATTCCTTGGCCCTGATCATCGCGGCGGCACGCTCGGTCCAGCGGGCGTCCGTGACGTATAGCCCGTCCCCTTCTCGCCATTCCAGGCGCTTGAACCAACCAGCGGCGGGATTCGGCTTGCCGTTGCTGGGCGAGTTCAAAGACTGGTGCTCGTAGTCGATGACAAAATCACTGACGCGAGCGGCCGCCAGGTGGATGATTTCCAGAGCACTGGCACGGCTCATCCGCCAGCCCGGCAAGCCGTTCGGGCGTCCATCGGTCGCGGAAAACAAGCCTGCGGGTATCAAGCGAAACTCATGGACAGGATCGCCCAGGGCCAGCGTTGAACAGTGGGAAACCAGCGGTTTTTCTAGCATGTGCGGTGTCTAATCCATGAAAATGAGGGGGTTACTCGGTGGGTCACCCAGGCTTGGATCTGGATTCGGGCAGGGGCTTCGTCCACTGAGTCTTGGCCTAGACAGAGTTTGCGGAATCTGCCCCAGGAGCCCGCTGGCGCTGGGTCGATCTGGCCGGCGCCGGCGACGAAATACGCCAAATCGAACGAACTGCAGAAAAGCTGTCCAGGACAGTGGCGGACAAAACCAGCCTGTGATTTGCCCAAGTCATGCCCTTTTGCCCTTGCCGTTGAGGATGCCTTGAATCGTCCTTGTCGAGGTTCCGTATTGTCTCGCTAGGTCGATATAAACCTTCCACCTGCTTTTTTCCCGAATCATCTTGTCGGCCAACGCCATGATTTCCCGATTGCGTAGGGCGTTCATCGCTTTCAGGCAGCGCGGCACATACATTCTGTCCGCCTCCGGATATTCGCGCGCCAGAATGGCGGCTTTCTCTGTGCCGATCACCTTGGCAAGAGCCAAGAAATCTCGTGGGAAACAGGTTTCTTTCTCCCTGATGAAGTGAACTTCGGTCCCGCCGAAGTGCTCAATGAGCAGGAGGGCGGCTTGTAGCCCGATGAGGCGAACCATTTCAAGCGCAGAGGCAGGCAGGAACGATTCGACCAGGTTAGAGGTTTCCGGGTCCAAATCCTCAAAACGTGGCAGCATTCATGACCTCCTTGGCGATGCGCTCATTCTCCCGGTGAAGCACTTCTACGGTAAGGTGGAAGCGCTTCACTACTCCCTCCGATTCCCCTGCGCCACCACAAAACCACGGCACAGTGCCAGACGGGTGAAATCGTGCCTTGGCGGTCGGGTGGTGCGCGAAACGGCGCTTGCCGGGAGATGGTTTCGGGAGGCGTGCCCGGAACCCGCGTGAAAAACGCGCCAGTGGCGTTAAACCATTCTCGGTAATACCCTTGGTGCCACCAGCAAGAAAAACGCCCTACGGGCTTCGCAGGGCGCTTTGAGTATGCGGCGCGGATTTCGTCAAACCGCGTTATCCGTGCCTGCCCCCCTCGCAGCTCTCCAGGGCAAGCCCCAGCCGATCGGTGAAGATCTCCAGCAAGTCCACCAGGTCGTTTCTGTCCAGGCATCCCAGGTCGTCATTGCCACGGTGGTAGCTGCTCGGAATGGCCAGACTGCGGACGGCCTCCAGGCCACGGCGCACCCTGTCCACGTGATCCTCCAGGCCCAAATCCGCCATTTTGCGGTGCACCGGGCCGGGTTGGGCGGGGGTCGAGCTGGCGCAGGCCTCCTTCATGATGGCGGTCAGTTTGGCGATCTTGGCTTCTTCATCGGGCGTGTGGTTCATGTGCGGTGGGTTCGCTTTCTGGGTTCTCGTTGATGTGGGAGTGATCAGGTGCAGGCGGGCGGGGTCGGTTGCGGCGGTCACGAGGATTTACCTTCGCTATCAGAGGTGGATTGGGTTTTTTTCGCTTTCAGGTTGTTTTTCCAGGCGATCAGCGCGGCGATCAGAAGCCGCATGCTTTCCTTGGTCAGAAAACGCGGGTGGTCGACCTTGGCGTTGCGCTTGGCAAAGGCCGCAAAGCGGGCGTCGTCACAGCCGGTCATATCGAGTTGCCGGCAAAGCTCGTTGGCCAATCGCCATTGCGGCTCGGTCGGGCGATCGCCCTGCCCTATCCCGCCTTTCACGCCTTTCAAGCGCGGGTTCTCCAGAGCGTTGCAGGCGCGTAGCGTCGTCACCAGGCTGGCTAACTCGGCTTCGCTGCACTCCTTGCAGCTTCGCTTCCCGGTCAGGCTTTCCAGCCAGGCGCGGTAATCGGCGTCTTCCTTGTGGCCCAACCGGGCGGCACCCAGGTGGATCAAGGCGTAATACTGCTCACGGGTAGCCATGGTCAAAACCTCCTGATCTTGTTCATAGCGCTGATGTCGATGTGGCCGTAGCGCTCCAGGGACAGACGGAAGATATTGCTGAGATTGCGCAAGGCGCCCGGCTGGGCCGCTGCCTTCAGGCAGTACGCCCTTTCTTCGACGCCAGTTACTCCCCAGGCAGCGGCAACGGTCAGAACATCTTCTCTCGTCAGTGCAGGAAGGGTGCCGTCACTTTTTCCAAAGCTGAGAATCTCGACTCTGAAATCCTGCATCCGGCTCAAAAGCTGGGTGTACGCGTCTTTGTTCTTGCCCGTGCCGGAAGTCAAACGCCGGTAGATCTCGCCGTTTCCGAAATAGGCAATCCCGAATAATCGCCGATCCACAAAGCGACGCAAAAGATTTACGGTCGGAATCCCCATGATTTTCTGCACGTCGGCCAAGTGCTGACCCTCATCAATCAGAACTACCCCGCCAAGCCCTTCGGCTGCCGCGCATATGGCTTGCATCATGGAAAACTCGCTCTTGGGTTCATAGTGACCCTCGGGAACGATTTCCCGCGCTATCAGTTGAAGAATGGTTTTTGGAGAAATGCACGTCTCATCCAGCTCGACCAGCCAGACCGGGCAATTGAAGCCTTCCACTTTACGGGTGCTGGCGATGTACTCTTGAATGCTTTCCGTCTTTCCAAGCCCAGGCGCGGCGCAGATTTCCACAAATTCGCACATTGAACGCGCTGTTTCTATACCTTCGATCATGGCCATAATCACGCTCGTCTTGACACGTGTTTTGCAGCGCATGGCTGTATTCGGGGATGACGAATCCAAATCCAAAAAATACTTCTCTAGGCCGTCAGCGATCTTCTCTGAAACGCTCTTTTCGCCCACTCTTCGGCCAAAGGTCAAAAAGGAAGCCATGGATGTCAACCAGAGGCTCAATTTTTCCACTTCAATATTGATCGCTCTGGCGATGTCTTTCAGCGTCACCGCTCCGCTGATTTCATCTATCGTGCGGTCGACAAGGGCTTTCCAGCGCTCTGTGTCAACAGGCTGCTGATACAGTAGATCTCGGTCAAACAGGTAGCCATCCGGCTGTTCTTCGCTGCTGTCTTCGTGTAACATTGCCGCTCCTTGGTTAGTCGCCATAGAGGATGCTGTACCTTCTCGGGTCAGTGATTCGGATTTGCTCCTTCCTTCGCCGGGCAAGCTCGGCTAGCCGCTCCTCTTCTTTCTCCATGCCGGGAGTTTGCAGAGGGGCGGTTTTGTTTTCCGCTGGAAGAGTACGCCGGCCTTCGATGGTCACTGCAGGCATGGGCGGTAACTCGGTCAACTGAGTCACGCCGGGCAGTGCCGGAAGATCCGATTGCGCCCCGTTCTTGATGGCTTTCAGAGCGGCCTTCTGTGGCTTCATCGCGGCATTCTTGGCTCTGACGTGCGCCCCTGCCCGCTCCCCGCCTTCGTCATTGAACGGCACTGTATCCAAGCTCGCCGCATCGCCCAGCCAGTTATGGCCGTCATAGATGGATACCGGCTTTTCCGGGGCTTCCAGGTCGTAATAGACGGTGTGCTTTCGGGAAAGGCACTCTCGCGTCAAACCGGCGATTTTTTCACTCCAGTAGCGGCAGACCCCATAGCCAGGAATCGTCAACGAGTAAGTGCTGTCAGTGGCGCTTGGCTTGATGTAGGCGACCCCCATTTTGCACAGGCGCACGTGGGCAGGATCGACCGCAGGGCGCACCGTCTGGGCTGACAGTTCCTGGTAGACTTCCATCGGCGTGCGGCCATTCATGCCGCTTCCGGTGTGCCGATGCTGGTTGTTGAAATACTCCAGGACGGCGGCCAGTTTCTCCGCATAGACGGCAATGGGGATGGCCTTGCTGCGGTCGAACCCTTCCGGCTTGGCCACCGTGTTGCGTCCGCAGTAAGCGCCCTCGAACTCTGGCGCCTTGTCGCAACGGTCCGCCACAAAATTCCACCCGGATTCAAGCGTCTTGTCCTGCCCTCGCCCAGGTGGAGACCAGTCCGCCTTGGTGCCCACTCTCGTCATGATTCCGGGCTGTTCTCCGGGCACAATCTTGAAGCGGTAACGGTTGTCCTGCCCGCCGGTGACTGACTTGGCGGCATACTCGCGGCCGTTGTCGATCTTGACGTAATCGGGGGCAACGCCAGTGCGCTCCATCGCTTGACCGAAGACAGCCAGAACGCCGGCGGCCGAAGGATTCAGGTAGCCCTTTACCCCCAGCACCAGGCGCGAACGCACTTCCCGGAAAATGATGATGAACGGTCGTGCCAGCGTGCCATCCGGCCAGATACACAGCACATCCGCCCTGCGGCCGTCCGATTCCCAATACTCATGCAGCCTCAAGTTGCTGTAATCTCGTTCGATGGCGGGATAGCTCCGCTCCAGGGCTTTCGGACCCTTGCGCCCCACGGTATCCAGCCACTTGGGTTCTTGCCTCAGACGATCGCGAACCGCGTCATAACTCGGGATCTCCCATCCCATCGAGGGCGCCAGCGCGCGCGCCGCTTCCAGGACAACGGTCAACTTGGTTTCTGACGTGTTCAGATACTTCCCGAGGATGTAAGCGTAAGCCTCTTTGGTGAATGGGGCGCAGGGGCGTCCACCTTTGTATCGGGGGGACAGAAACGGTAGCCAGTGCATTCTCGGGTGCCCCTTGATGGCGTCCCGGTAGCGGTACAGGGTTGCCCGGCTGACGCCAAACGAAGACGCCACGGCCTTTTCTGCCTCGCCCATGCTGCGCCCGCTGTCCACCAGATCGTTGAACGCGACCATGACCTTGAAAGCGCGTTCTGCATGGCGCTTGTGGGTGGCTCCGCTGCGCTCGTAAGCTTCCCATACGACCGTGTATTCCGCTGGCTGCAAGTGGCGGGATTCTGGCGGCGGAATCACGATGCCGACAGCGGCCAACCGCGCGGCGCGGGCGGCGTCGAGCTCCGCCTTCAACTTCCGTTGGGCGGCAAGCGGCAGGCTGGAAATGGGGATCTGCCAGACTTTAATCCCGTTGACCAGGGTCTTGGTGGCGCCGGTGAACGTGCCTGAGTCACACTGACGGGTGACAGTCGAAGGGTCTCGTTCAAGTAGCTTCGCCGCCTCTGGGGCTCCAACAAATGTAGGAGTCTTGCACGACCCTCGTGGCAATCGGTCGTGCGTATCTCGCGCGTCGTCTTCGTCGGTTTTCCCGGAAAGCCCAGTAATCGCAAGGCTTTGACCATGGTCGTGCATGTCGCCTTCTGGCGCATCTGGAATGCACGACCGATTGCCGCCATGGTCGTGCATTTCTGAGGGGATTTTGCCTCTCATTGCACGACCTCGACCGCCTCTTCCGTCCAAACCGTGCCGGCAAACTTCTTAGCTAGGCGAGAGGCCACACCGGTGGCGGCGGTCTTGGATTCGTAGCGGGCGGCCCGTTCCCGTTTCCAGGTAGCGACCATGCCGGTAGCGGTCAGGCTGGCCGCGTAAATGCCGGTCATGGCTTGGCCCGTAGCGGCGGTGCAGCGCACCAGGTAGCGCTCATTCATCGTCGTTGCCCTCCACGATTTCGCCGTCTTTGATACCGAGCAGAACGGCTGCTTTGTGGCTCTTACCGATACGACCGGTCAACCGACCAGAAAGGAGTCCTCTTACGACGGCGTGAGATACACCATTCTTCTTCGCCCATCCACGGATGCTGATACCCTTGCGGGCGAAGTCCTCAAGAACCTCTTCCCTTGTCCGCAACTTTTGTGCTTTCATGACTGATCCTTTGTTTAAGTGCAACAATGAGCGTTCATTGTGCACAAAAAACAGTGCATAGTCAACTCGGAGAAGTGCAATGAGCTTAGGAGATCGAATAAGAAGTGAGCGTGAGCGGTTAGGCCATACTCAGGAAGATTGGGCGCGCCATGTTGGCGTTCACAGAAACACACAGGCTAAGTATGAAAAAGGTGATGCTGTGCCTGACGTTGAGTACCTTTCCAAGATCGAAGAGTTTGGGGCTGACGTTGACTTTATCCGGACAGGAGAGAGGGGAATATGGGGCTCTCTAGAAGAGCGTATCGAGAGTCAATGCGCACTGGTTTACGGCATTGTAGAAGGCGTCGAGAATTGTTCAGAAAGGCTGAGGATATTGCTATCCGCATCACGTAAGGCAAGCGTTGTAGCTATGCTTTACCGTTCCTTCGAGGCTAGCGGCAAGGTGGACCCCGCCATGATCGAGGAAGCCGTCAAGCTGGCGTCGGGCTGATCCTGTTGCAGAGTCGCGCGATTGCCAAGAACAGGCCGACAGATTTAACGCGTCGTGGCGTCTGTGCCAAATATCGCCACAAATCGGCCGGCCAGAAATGAAAAAGCGCCCTCCAGGTTTCCCCGGCTGGCACCCCGATTCGTTAAAGGTGTGAGACTGTCTAAACGGCGGTCATTCCTGTACCGGATATTTCAAGAAAACGGGTGTTTTCGTCCGAAAGTCTCAAACCTGCCGGAACCTGCCGATCAAGCTACAAGCCCCATCCCACAAGGCCCCGCCTCATCCCGCCTCATCCCTCCGTGTTGTCTCAAATGCTCCCCTCCCCCTCAGGCTTCCCATTTTCATTCCAAAAATATCTCTTATGTCTTATATAAGAGTGTTGCAGGGGGGCAAAAAGCCCTTTATACTGTACGTCATTGGTCGCCCCGAGTTGGTGCTTCAATAATGTTTTCTGGCCCCCTCCTGGTGCGTCACCATGGTCCCAACTGCACTTCATCATTTTCGTGAGGAATACATGAGCACTAGAGAGCAACAGATTGCCGATCTGGAAAAAGACTGGGCGGAAAACCCCCGCTGGAAGGGAATCAAGCGCGGCTACTCGGCCGCTGATGTCGTCCGCCTGCGCGGTTCCTTCCCGATTGAATACACCGTCGCTCGGCGTGGCGCCGAGAAGCTCTGGAATCTCGTCAATAATGAGCCCTACGTCAACTGCCTCGGCGCATTGACTGGCGGTCAGGCAATGCAGCAGGTCAAAGCCGGTGTCAAGGCGATCTATCTGTCGGGCTGGCAGGTCGCCGCCGACAACAACTCCTACGCCGCGATGTACCCCGATCAGTCGCTGTATCCGGTCGACTCGGTCCCGAAGGTCGTCGAGCGCATCAACAATTCGTTCCGCCGTGCCGACGAAATCCAGCACTCCAAGGAGATCAACCCCGGTGACAAAGGCTATATCGACTACTTTGCACCGATCGTCGCGGACGCCGAAGCTGGCTTCGGTGGTGTGCTCAACGCTTTCGAACTGATGAAGGCGATGATCCGCGCCGGTGCGGCCGGTGTGCACTGGGAAGACCAACTCGCTTCGGTCAAGAAATGCGGCCATATGGGTGGCAAGGTGCTGGTGCCAACGCAGGAAGCCGTCCAGAAGCTGATCGCTGCTCGTTTTGCTGCCGACGTCTGTGGTGTTCCGACGCTGGTCATTGCCCGGACCGATGCGGAAGCCGCCGACCTGCTGACCTCCGATTGCGACGCCAATGACACCCCCTTCGTTACTGGCGAACGCACCTCGGAAGGTTTCTACAAAACGCGGAAAGGTCTTGATCAGGCAATTTCGCGCGCCGTTGCCTACGCCGAATACGCCGACCTGGTGTGGTGCGAAACCGGCACGCCGGATCTCGAATTCGCCCGCAAGTTCGCTGAAGCCGTGCGCGCCAAGCACCCCGGCAAGCTGCTGGCCTACAATTGCTCGCCGTCGTTCAACTGGAAGAAAAACCTTGACGACGCGACCATCGCCAGGTTCCAGAAGGAACTCGGCGCGATGGGTTACAAGTACCAGTTCATCACCCTCGCCGGCATCCACAACATGTGGTATCACATGTTCGACCTGGCGCAGGACTACGTCGCCCGCGGCATGACTGCCTACGTCGAAAAAGTCCAGGAACCGGAATTCGCAGCGCGCGACCGCGGCTACAGCTTCGTCTCGCACCAGCAGGAAGTCGGCACCGGCTACTTCGACGAGGTCACCACCGTTATCCAGGGCGGTACCTCGTCGGTGACCGCGCTGACCGGCTCGACCGAAGAAGAACAATTCCACTAAGGGTCGTTCCCGAAAGCCGCGCCCTGGCGCGGCTTTTTTGTGCCCGGTTGAACAGGTTGACGTGAATCCGCCTGGCCCGTCAGCGATGCCCGCGCACCTGCTTGTCAATGCCCACGACGAGATAGGCGAGCAAGCCGACGGAAAGAATCTCCAGCCACTCCAGCCAGCCGATCGCTGCGGTGGCGAACAGGCGATTCATCAGCGGCAGGTAAGTCAATGAGATCTGCAGGAGGACCATGATCAGCACGCCATACCACAGCGCACGATTCGAGAACAGGCCGACACGCCGTGCAGAGCGCGTCAGCGAACGACAGTTGAAGAGGTACATCGTCTCGACGACGACGAAGACGTTGACCGCGACGGTACGTGCCTCGGCAAGCGAATGCCCCTGTGCCAGTTCGCGCAAGAACAGTCCAAAGGAACCCGCCAGCAGCAGCACACTCACCAGGACAATCCGCCAGACCAGCGCCGCATCGAGAATCGGGGTTTCCGGCGGCCGCGGTGGGCGGTGCATAACGGCGTGTTCGATCGGCTCGAAGGCCAGCATCAGGCCGAGAAAGACCGCCGTCGTCATGTTGATCCAGAGAATCTGCAAAGGCGTGATCGGCAAGGTCGCGCCGGCGACGATCGCGGCCATGATCACCAGGCCTTCGCCGAAATTGGTGGGTAGCGTCCAGGTGATGAACTTCACCAGATTGTCGTAGACCCCGCGACCTTCCTCGACCGCCGCTTCGATGGCAGCAAAATCGTCGTCGGTGAGCACCATATCGGCTGCATCCTTGGCGACCTCGGTACCTGCCAATCCCATGGCAATGCCGATGTTGGCCTGCTTGAGGGCCGGCGCGTCGTTGACCCCGTCACCGGTCATCGCCACGATTTCGCCGTTGGCCTGCAGCGCACGTACCAGGCGCAGCTTCTGCTCGGGTTCGACGCGCGCATAAACGTTCACCGTCCGCAGTACGCCGCGCAGTGCTTCGTCGTCGAGCGCCGCCAACTCGCGACCCGTGAGGGCACGCTCGCCGGCCTTGGCAATCCCCACTTGCCGGGCAATCGAGAGTGCCGTGCCGGCATGGTCGCCGGTGATCATCTTGACCACAATACCGGCTCGGTGACAGGCTTTGACAGCGGTGATCGCCTTCGGGCGGGGTGGATCGACCATTCCCAGAAGGCCGATGAATTGCAGCCCGGTACCGGCACTGGCGGCATCGAGCGAGCACGCCGCGCCAATGACGAGGCGCGCCACGGCGAGTACCCGCAAGCCCTCCGCGGCCATGCTGCTGGCCGCCAGTTCGATCTCGTCGTTGCGCAGTGGTATCGTCAGGCCCTCGCAATCGAGCATACTGACCGAGCGTGGCAGCAAGCGTTCGAGCGCACCCTTGAAATAAGCAAAGTGCACGCCCTGGATCTCATGACGGGTCGCCATGTATTGGCGTGCAGAATCGAACGGGATTTCATCGATGCGTGGAAACAGCTTCTGCAAGGTCCGCTCGTCGAGCCCGGCCTTGCGGGCAACCACCAACAGGGCACCTTCGGTAGGGTCGCCGACCACTTCCCAGTGCCGGTTGTTCTTGCAGAGTTCGGCGTCGTTGCAGAGCACGCCGGCCAGCAAGCATTCCCGCAAGGCGCCGTCGATCTGTTGGCCCTCCCCGATCTTGCCGTTTGGCGCATAGCCACTACCGCTGACGGTCGTTCGCACGCCACCGGCATAGATTTCGCGCACCGTCATTTGGTTCTCGGTCAGCGTGCCGGTCTTGTCCGAACAAATGACGGTTGCGCTGCCCAGGGTTTCAACCGCCGGCAGCTTGCGGATGATGGCCCGTCGTTTGGCCATGCGCGAAACGCCGATGGCCAGTGTGATGGTCATCGCTGCCGGCAGTCCCTCGGGAATCGCGCCGACAGCCAGCGCGACTGCTGCCATGAACATGGAGAACGCCGATTCGCCACGCCCCATGCCGACGGCGAAGGTCAGCATCGCCAGCAAGCCGATGGCGATCAGCAGCCAGTTGCTGAAGACCGTCATCTTGCGCGTCAGTGGCGTGGTCAAGTCCGGCGCCTCGGCAATCAGCCGCGAAATGCGTCCGGTCTCGGTGTGATCACCGGTGGCCACCACGACCCCGGCTCCTTGTCCGCTGATCATCACGGTGCCCGCGTAAGCCATGTTGCAGCGCTCGGCGAGCAGCGTATCTTCCGGAAGTGTCTCTTCGTGTTTGGCAACCGCGGCCGATTCGCCGGTCAGTGCTGATTCGATGGCCTGCAGGTCCTTCGCGCGGAACAGACGCAGGTCGGCCGGAACCTTGTCTCCGGCCGCCAGGAGAACGATGTCGCCGGGTACCAGCATCGTCGAGGCGAGACGTTGTTTACAACCGCCACGTAGGACAGTCACCTCGCTGGCTAGCGAACGCGCCAGTGCCGCCAGGGCATTCTCGGCATGGCCTTCCTGAACGAAGCCGATCACCGCGTTGATCAGCGTGACGCCAAAGATCACTCCGGAATCGACCCATTCGCCGAGAATGGCGGTCACCACGCCCGCCAGCAGCAGCACCAGGACCAGCGGCTGCACGAACTGCAGGGCAAAGCGCAGCAATGGCCCCCTGCCCGGCTTCGCCGTAATCCGGTTTTCACCATGTGCCGCACGTCGGCTGGCGACTTCGGTTTCAGCAAGCCCTTCCGCGAAACTGGCAGCCAAGCGGGTCGCCGCTTCGTCGGCAGGAAGGCCATGCCAGGAAATCGTTTCGCCGGGTCGATCGCTCAGCTTGCTACCCGAACCATCCAGAACCCGAAGACAAGGACCGCTGACCTGCATGCATTGGCAAACTCGGTCGAATACCGACTGCCTCGAGTCACTGCCTGGCTGCAATTTCTTGTTCGTCATCGTGCCTTTCCAGTTCCCTCGAGTTCTCGTGATTATCCTGAAAACTGGCGTTGAAAGTACGCCCTATTTGGATGCGGACGATTACCCGCGTCAGAGAGACGGCTTGTCGGAAGTACGGGTCAAGCAGATCCACGGTGTCGAAATATTTTACATTTACCATCTTGCTGGGCATCATTCACCCAATAGTCAATTGATATAAAACTCTCATCAAACCCGGATCGATTCTTGCTTATATTACCCAATGAGCCAGATCTGTGAAATGATTTCGCGTCGGACAGGATGCAGCTTGCTTCAGGTGATGGTGCTGTCGTTCTGGACCGCGGCTGGCGCGCTGGCACACCCCATGGGAAACGATACGGGTGGCCTGTCGGTTGCCACCAGCAGCAGTCACCAAGGTTTGCTTCCCCCTGCGGTGCTGATGGGCATGGGTGTCCCTGCCGGGCATAATACGCCCGCTCCCCTGCCCTCTTCTTTGCCGGCGATCGAAAAACACATTCTCACACCGGCTTCCTGGTCAGCAAGCGGGACGAAATCGCCAGAAGCGCCGTTCGAACCGTTGCGGCACGGTGCCGATACCGCTTCAGACCCAGCCGGCCAGATGGAAACAGTTCCCTTATTGGCGGTGCCGCGGACCGTGCTCAGCGGCAGTTCTCATCCACCGTTGGCCGCCGCGCCTCCTGGGGGCGCGGCATCCCTTGCCCATCCCGCGGTCGTTCAATCTGAAGAAGAAACCATACGGGTATTCAACGAGTTGCAGGAATCGGCCAGGGAAGTGATTGCGACCGCAATCGATCTCAACAAAGGCCCGCAAGGGCGGATGACCTTCTCGCTGGCCGGTGTCGAGGGGTTTCACTATTCCTTGCAGGGCGGTGAACTGACTTTTGGATACGGCGAGACTTCGCTGTCCATCATCGAGCGCAATGTCGGCCAATCTGACCACCAGCGTGCGTCCACTCATAGTGCTCACCCGGCGTCGAAGGACCTTGAAGGCGTCCATGAACTGATCGAGTTGGTCAAGGAAATCCTCAGTTACCCTTTGCTCTGGGTGATTCTCTTTTTCATGGTGGCCGGCAAGGTCGCACTGGAGATTGCCCGCCGACGAGGCAGAAAGCGAACATACCGGAGACGCTCTAAAGCTAGCCCGCAGGTGAAGGAGCAGCGCATCCGCAAGCGCATCCGACTCAGGAGTTCGCCATCGAGCGCCAGCATCCCGCAGAATTAACCACCGTTGCAAGAAGGCCACCAGGCGCCTTGGCGTCCCCGCAGATGCTTTGCAAGCATCCGTTTCGAATGGGATTGTTTGTCAATTCGGGGAGCATGGCTTGCAGTATACTGGGGTCGTTGTCGCGGCTTTCCGATCCGCGGCCTGTGCTCACACCCCCTTACTTTCCCAGGACTCCATCATGTTGCAGAAGTCTGCCTTTTTCCCTGGTATTCAGGGCCCGATCGTGACGATCGTCATGGATGGCTACGGCATTGCCAAATCCGATGTCGGCAGCGCGATTGCGGCTGCCAGAAAGCCGACCCTCGATCATCTTTTCGCCAACCACCCGAACATCACCTTGCGCGCCCATGGCACCGCTGTCGGCATGCCTTCCGACGAAGACATGGGCAATTCCGAGGTCGGTCACAATGCCATCGGTGCAGGCCAGGTTTACAGCCAGGGCGCTTCGCTGGTCGCTGAGGCCATTGCCTCCGGCTCGATATGGCAAGGCGCTGCCTGGCAGCAGATCATTGCCGGGGCCAAGGCCGGACGTGGGGTAATCCACTTCATCGGCCTGTTTTCCGACGGCAATGTGCACAGCCACATCGATCACTTACGAGCGATGATCCTGCGCGCCAACGAGGAAGGCGTGCCGGTCGTGCGGATTCACATTCTGATCGATGGGCGTGACGTTCCCGAGACCAGCGCGCTCGAATATGTGTTGCCTTTCGAGGCCTTCCTCGCCGAAGTCAGCCGCGATGGCTTCGATGCCCGCATTGCCTCGGGCGGTGGCCGCATGAACATCACCATGGACCGCTACGAAGCGAACTGGAGCATGGTCGACAAAGGTTGGCAGACGCACGTTCTTGGCAAAGGCGAGCAGTACGAGAGCGCGTCGGCAGCAGTGCAGGCACTGCGCGTCAAGTTCCCGGGAACGATTGACCAGGATCTGCCGGCATTCGTCATCGCCAGTGATGGCCGACCCGTAGGGACCATCGAGGATGGCGATTCAGTAGTCTTTTTCAACTTCCGTGGCGATCGCTCGATCGAGATCACGCGTGCTTTCGAAGAAGCGGGTTTCGACAAGTTCGATCGTGTCCGCATGCCCCGTGTGACCTATGCCGGAATGCTGCAATACGATGGCGACCTCAAGCTTCCCAAGCGCTTCCTGGTCGATCCGCCGGCCATCCTCGATACCATGGGCGAGTGGTTTGCCAAATCCGGCATTACCCAGTTTGCCTGTTCCGAAACACAAAAATTCGGGCACGTGACCTATTTCTGGAATGGCAACCGCTCAAATAAATTTGACGGCGAGACCTACCAGGAAGTGTCCAGCGACGTGGTGCCCTTCGAACAGAGACCGTGGATGAAGGCTGCGGAGATTGCCGACGCAATGATCGAAGCCCTGCAGAGCGGCCAGTACCGGACCTTGCGCTGCAATTTTGCGAATGGCGACATGGTCGGCCACACGGGCAGTTTCCGTGCAGCAACCATGGCCATCGAGGCCGTGGATCTGCAACTGGCGCGCATCCTGCCGGTCGTCAAGGCGCTCGGTGGTGTGGCGCTGATTACCGCTGACCACGGAAACGCCGACGAAATGTACGAAATCGACAAGAAGACCAGACAACCGGCTCAGAACCCGGACGGATCCTTCAAGGCCAAGACCTCACACACCCTCAATCCGGTGCCGTTGATCCTCTATGACGCAGTCACTGGCGGCAAACTGGGTCTCAGGCCGTTGCCCGGCGCTGGTCTGTCGAACATCGCCGCGACGATCACCCACCTGCTCGGCTTCGAGAAGCACGCCAAGTGGGATGAAAGCCTGCTGGAGGTCAGACAGGGATAAAGGTCAGGAAGCACCAGACGGCGCCGGGGAAACCCACGGCGCCCAAGGGCGCGAGCGGACCGGTACCCGGTCTCCAGGGGTGCCCGCACCCTTGGGCGCAACGCGATGGCTATTGGGCCATACCTTCGTCATCCATGGAGAATTCGATGTCAGTTCCAGTTTGTCTCGTGCCGGGCCACGGCAGTCAGCGCGCCGGTTTCGCCTCGCTTCTTGCCGCGCTCATCGCCGCCCTGCTGCTCTTCAGCTCCAACCTTGCAGGCGCGGCGTCAGCGCTGCAGAAGACCCAGGTGCCTGGCTACTACCGGGCGATGGTCGGCGCTTTCGAGATCACCGCGCTGTATGATGGATACATAGATCTCGACAGCAAGCTGCTGAAGAACGCCAGCGAACAGGAGATCCGGAGCCTGTTGGCACGCCTCTTCGTCAAGGGCCCGCAGATGCAGACCGCGGTCAACGCCTACCTGATCAACACCGGCCAGCAGCTCGTGCTCGTCGATACCGGTGCTGCCAAGAAGTTTGGCCCCTCACTCGGCTACCTTATCGATAACCTCAAGGCCGCCGGCTACGATCCGGCACAGGTCGATGCGGTGCTGATCACCCACCTGCACGGCGACCACGTCAATGGACTCGTCACTCCCGAGGGCAAACCGGCCTTCGCCAACGCCGAGATCTGGTCGGCCAAGGCCGACAATGACTTCTGGTTGAGCAGCGAGGTTGCCGCCAAGGCACCACAGGATGCACAGCCCTTCTTCAAGATGGCACAGGACGTCGCCGCTCCCGGCCATACTCCCGGGCACAGCGCCTACCTGGTTGCCTCGAACGGTCAGCAACTGCTGATCTGGGGCGACCTTGTACATAGTCACTCGGTACAGTTCTCGCGTCCCGAAGTCGTCATCGAGTTCGATGTCAACAAGAAACAGGCAATCGCCACGCGCAAGGCAATGTTCGCTCGAACGGCCAAGGAAAAGGTGCTGGTCGCCGGCATGCACCTGCCCTTCCCCGGCATTGGCCACGTCCGCAGCGAAAGGAAAGGCTACGCCTGGGTGCCGATCGAGTTCGGGCCGATCCGCGAGTAGACCACCCGGCTCCTGAGGCGATATCGCGCCAGGCATCGCTCACCCTGCCCGCGAATGCTAGAATTACAGAATTTTGGTCGCTTGGCCGGTTTGCGACAACCATCCCGACGTGTGCGCCAGATGAACCAGAAGACACAAGGAGCAGCGACCGATGGCTGAAGAAGGTCAGTATTTTCGCCCGGTAAAGGATTTCTGCCAGCGCATCGTGGTCACCTGCGAACCGGATGATGCACTGGTCGATGTGGTCGGAACCATGCGGGAGAAGAACATCTCCAGCGTCGTGGTCTGTGAAAACCATCTGCCAAGCGGCATCATGACCGACCGTGACCTGCGCAACAAGGTTGTCGCTGCGGGCACCGATCCGTCTACGCTCGCTGTCCGGGCGATCATGAACCGCCCATTGTCGGTGATTGGCGAGAACGATCTGCTCTACGAAGCCCTGTATCGGATGTCACGCGAGCGGATCCATCGTCTGGTGGTCGTCGACGGCCAGGGCAAGCTCTCGGGGATCATCACCGACAGTGACATCATCCGCCTGCAATCGCACTCCCCGCATCAACTGGTACTCGACATCGAGAATGCCCGAGACCTCGAAGAACTGAAAACGGTTTACACGAGAATCCAGGACCTGGTCCTTCATCTCAGCGGCAGCGGCACCAAGACGCGCGACGTGGTGCGCATGATTGCCCATCTTAACGACCAGATTCTCCTGCGCCTGATTGCCCTCATTCGCCAGGATCGCTTCTCCGACCTGCCGGAACGTTTTGCCTTTGTCGTGCTCGGTAGTGAGGGGCGCGGTGAACAGACCTTACTCACCGATCAGGACAATGCCATCATCTATGGTGATGAACTCGGGCCTGGCGAGATCCGGAAGATTGAAGATTTCTCGCAGGTACTGATCGATTCGCTGATTGCTATCGGCATTCCCCCCTGCACGGGCGGGATCATGGCCAACAACAAGGAGTGGCGACGCAGCCTCGGCAAGTGGAGCGATCAACTCGACCGCTGGTTACAGGCGCCCACTCCGAACCACGTCCTCAGTTGTGGCACTTTTGTCGACATTCGCACCATCTACGGCGACCCCTCCTTTGAGGAGCAACTCAAGGCGCAGGTCTACAAGCACGTGCAGCGAAACGAATTGTTCCTGATGCGCATGGTCGAGAACACACTGCGCTTTGCCCCCCCGATCGGCTGGTTTGGCAAGATCAAGGGTGAGAAGGACGGGGAGCACTCGGGCATGCTGGAGATCAAGAAAGCCGGCATCTTTGCGCTGTCCGAGGGCGTCAAGGCGCTCGCGATTCAGGCCGGCAAGCTGGAGGGCAGCACCCATCAACGCCTGGAAGCACTGCTCAGGGACAAGGTGGTCAACAAGAAAATGGTGGCCACCATTGCCGAGAGCTTCGACTTTCTGGTCTTGATGCGCCTGCGCGGGCAGGTGGAAGCTCTGAGCGAAGGGCGCACGCCCGACAACTACATTCAGCTCGAGCGGTTGAACATGATGGAGTTCGGCAGGCTGCAAATCGCCTTGAAAGGCGTCGTAAAATTCCAGGAGTTCATAAAGGGCCATTTCAAGCTGCATCTGCTCAGATGACCCGGCGGCAGCGTCATGCCGGGTACGGGCGTCGCGTGAACTCTCGCCTGACCGAAGGTGGTGGATATAGCATGGCACAACAGCACGTGGACGGCCGCGTGCGCCCGCTTAAAACAGGTTTACCTCCGAATCGTCGTCCTTTTTTACGCCCGGTTTGCGCCCGCGCGCCGGCGTCGGCGGATCGCACGAGAGGCGACAACTGATACCCTCGATCTTCCGGCCATCGATGAAGCGAGTTACCCTGCAACAGATTACGTCTCCCGATGCAGCGAGCCGGGCAATCTGCTCGCGTAACTCGACGATCGGGATATTGAGCGCCTCGGCCATATCCACATCAAGTTGCTCCGCATTGGCTCTCAGGTAAGCAACAATCGTTTCGGTCATCTGACTATCCCCAAAAAATGCCTTCGCGAACTGGAAAGGTATGGCAGTTTGCGCCGCAGATTCAGTTCTGGCAATTCCTTCCAGTGTTCTGCCCGTTTTTACAGCATAGCAATCTTGCTGACAAGCGCTTCGCTGTCGTCTTGTGCCCGCCCACGGACTCGACGATCCCTGAGAAAGTCGTCGTGCTGCGAAAAAAACCCGGTGCCCTGCACCGGGTTTTACGGAAGCGGCACACGTGGAATGATGCTGATGACTGGATCAGCAGGATTTGATCAGTTTGACTGCTGCCGCCTGACCAATAGCTGCCGAGTCCTGCGTCAGCAATTTGACGTATCTGCCATCGTTCTGGCCTGCCTTCGAGAGCAGCGATTTCGCAGTCCCGACCGCGAAGTCGACAACCGGTGAAAGATTCTGGCGACTCTTGGCGAGCGTCTCCACCAGACCGCGGCCGAGGCCACCGACCTGGCCTTCGTAGACATTGGCAAAGACATTCGACGACTCGTTGCAGATTTCGTATACACGCCGCGAGTAGGCTATCGACTGCTCGACGGCGGCCATGGCCATTGGTTGCCGCAGGGCCAGCAGGCCCGACAGATCCCTGACCGAGCTGAGGGTGTTGAGGTTTTCGTGACCGCGCTCGGCGACAGCCCGTGCCGTCTGCAGATTCAATGCGGCCAACTGGCCGACGCAGTCCAGTGCGGTATTGACCACTGTCATGAGCGCATCAAAAGTGGTGGCGCTGGTGAATTTCTCTATCGGATTGTACATACCATGCTCCTTGAGGTTGCGAAATATTGCCCCGGCGGGTTCGCATCACCTGAGGTCAATTGCTGCAGCGCAGCGAAGACTGGATTCTAACTGTTAATGAGCACTTGTCAAGCTATTTGTTGCGTCGCAGCATGACTGCTCAGGCCGCCAAGCCACCAGTGCCTCATCAAGCGATTTCGGCTGCAAGGGAAGGCAACGGTCATGACCTTGATGATCGGGGGTTCCTGGAAAAGTCATGACCGTTAGCACCACCGATTGCATGCGCATGCAAATCGGCCCAGGCGGCAAGCTGATGGCGCTGCTGCCGCCGTTTCCAGCAATTCTCATTCTGACTCAAGCAATGGAGCGAGTTCGCCGGTAAGTGCCTTTCTGCCGGCCATGAGTGGAGTCCAATACCTGAATCTGGCTCTATTGCAGGTGCTCGGTAGGAGAACAGAAGGCCACCATTGCCAAAATGAGAATTGCTGGCTGTTCCGCTGTTCCCGCGGCGCAACAGGCAGCGCCCGCCCGTGCTAGAATAGCGCCCCTTCTTCAAAGGCTTAACCTCATGTCCCGCGCCGTCCGCAATATCGCCATCATCGCCCACGTAGACCATGGCAAGACCACCCTGGTGGACAAGCTGCTGGTTCAGGCCGGCAGCTTCTCGGCCCATCAGCAGATCACCGAGAGGATGATGGACTCGAACGACCTCGAAAAGGAACGGGGCATTACTATCCTGGCCAAGAATCTGGCGGTCGACTATGCGGGCGTACATATCAACATTATCGATACGCCGGGACACGCCGACTTTGGCGGCGAGGTTGAACGGGTCCTGTCGATGGTCGATGGTGTCCTGCTGCTGGTCGATGCCGTCGAAGGACCAATGCCGCAGACCCGATTCGTCACCAAAAAAGCATTGGCCCTCGGTTTGAAACCGATCGTGGTGGTCAACAAGATCGACCGCGATGGTGCGCGGCCTGACTGGGTGATTGACCACACCTTCGACCTTTTCGACAAACTCGGCGCCAACGACGATCAGCTCGATTTCCCGGTGATCTACGCGTCCGCCCTCAATGGCTACGCGACACTGGATCTGTCGAAGCCATCGCCCGACATGCGGCCGATGTTCGAAACCATTCTCAAGCATGTTTCGCCGCCTCATGCCGACGAGATCGACGGGCCACTGCAACTTCAGATTTCCGCCCTCGATTACTCGAGCTATGTAGGACGCATCGGGATTGGCCGCCTGCAACGTGGGCGTCTGAAACCGGCGCAGCAGGTCATCGTGATGTATGGACAGCCTGACGACCAGGGCAGGTTCGAACATGGCCCGCCAAAGACTGCCAAGGTCGGCCAGGTATTCGGTTTCCGCGGTCTCGAACGGGTGCCGCTCGATGAAGCGATTGCTGGCGACATCGTATTGGTGACGGGAATCGACGATCTCTCGATCGGCTGCACGATCACTGATACCGAGAAGCCCGAAGCACTGCCCATGCTGCGCATCGACGAGCCGACGCTGAACATGACCTTCATGGTCAACAACTCGCCTTACGCCGGCACCGAGGGCAAATTCGTCACCAGTCGCCAGATCGGCGAACGCCTGCGCAAGGAACTGCTGACCAACATGGCGCTACGCGTCGAGGAAACCGCCGACACCGACAGCTTCCTGGTCTCTGGCCGGGGCGAGTTGCATCTGACGATCCTCCTTGAAACCATGCGTCGCGAGGGTTACGAACTCGCGGTCGGGCGTCCTAAAGTAATCATCAAGGAGATCGGTGGAGAGGCTTGCGAACCCTACGAACTGCTCACCCTCGACGTCGAGGAAGTGCACCAGGGAGGCGTCATGGAGGCGCTTGGCTATCGCCGTGGCGAACTGCAGGACATGTCTTCGGATGGACGGGGCCGTGTCCGTCTCGAATATCGCATCCCGGCGCGCGGACTGATCGGTTTCCAGGGTGAGTTCCTCAACCTGACCCGCGGTACCGGCCTGATGAGCCATGTCTTCGACGAATATGCGGTAGTCAAGGGAGAAATTCCGGGCCGCCGCAATGGCGTTCTGATCTCCGCCGAGAAAGGCGAAGCCGTCGCCTATGCGCTTTGGAAACTTCAGGAGCGCGGACGAATGTTCACCATTCCCGGTGACAAGCTCTATGAAGGCATGGTGATCGGCATCCACAGCCGTGAAAACGACCTGGTCGTCAACCCGATCAAGGGTAAGCAACTGACCAACATACGTGCTTCGGGAAACGACGAGGCGGTTCGCCTGGTGCCGCCGGTCGCACTGACCCTGGAGTCGGCGGTCGAGTTCATCGACGACGATGAACTGGTCGAAATCACGCCGAAGAGCATCCGCATCCGCAAGCGCTTGCTCACCGATAACGAGCGCCGCCGGGCTGCACGCGAATAGGGATTATTTGGCCTCACCGGGTTACCATCGCGACTGACCTCAGATCCGGAACTGCTTCACAGCATTCTGCAAGCGTCCGGCGAGATCCTCGAGTTGGCTGGCGGATTCCTTGACGCTCTGCAGGGACACGCCGTTCCTTTCGGTCATTCCCACTATCTGCTGCACGCCAGCAGCCATTTGTTCGCTGGCCGTGGCTTGCTTGCCCAGGAGGTCGGAAATTCCGGCAATGGCATTGGCAACGCGCGCCGTACCGGCTTCAATCTGCCGGATCGAGGCGCTTGCTTCATTCGCCAGTTCAACCCCCTGCGCAACCTGCTTCACTTCGCTGTGCATCGTTTCTAGCGCCGCGTGCGTACTTTGCTGGACGAGCATGATGATGCTAGTGATCTCTTGCGTCGACTTGCCGGTACGCTCGGCGAGCTTGCGCACCTCGTCAGCAACCACTGCGAATCCGCGTCCCGCTTCGCCTGCACGCGCCGCCTCGATGGCTGCATTGAGGGCCAGCAGATTGGTCTGATCAGCAATCTCCTTGATCACTGCGGTCACCGCCGAGATGCGATCGGACTGGCGCACCAGTTCTTCAATCATCACCGACGAGCGCTGGACGGTTACCGCAATTCGTGACACCTCGGCCACCGAGCGGTTGATCACCTGAGTACCCTCCCGTGACAGTTGACCGGACTGCAAAGCCGTCGCCAGCGCTTCGCCAGCACTGGCATTGACCCTGCTGATGCTGTTTGTCACTTCATCGACCGCCACCGCGATCGATCTTGCCGATCCGGCTTCACTGGCCAGTGCTCTCGAGGTGTCGCGAACCAGGTCCGCGAGTATCACTGCATCCCTTGCGAGAGCGGTTGCGCTGTGCTGAATCTCGCCCACTATTTCGCGCAGACTGGTCTGCATGGCGTTTACAGCGGCTAGCAGGGTGTCCTGGCGCTGGTCGTCGGTGTGTACCTCAACACACAAATTACCCGCTGCAATTTCCTGAGTTACCGCCACGGCGTAGGCCGGATCGCCTCCCAACTGGGCCACGGCGTGCCGGACGATGAGTACAACCATCGCACCTCCAAGCAGCAGAATGGCCGTGATGAACAGAAGATTGCGCAGTATTGCCGTCTGTACTTGGCTACGCACCGCCTGAATATCGCGAATGAAAACCAGGATGCCGGCGGTTTCACCGGCGCCATCCTTGAATGGGAAGCCCATCAAGGCATGGCTGGCGTTCAGGTGCAGGGTCCCCTCTGCGGCCTCGGATGACAGAGAGAACTGGCGAGCGACGTCAAGCAGCAGCGCCTTATTGGTCGCCTCGAGAAGGGTCAGACCTGGGAGCCGTTCCCCATTGATTGCGGTGCCTTTTTTCTGGATATAGTCATCCGCAAGCAGTACGGCGACGTCGTCGCCAGTGATCGTTCTGGTAGCCGGAAGAACGTGGTCGATTTCCTGCGCGAGTTCCCAGTAACCGATTTTTCTGCCGTCGCGGACGACCGGACGGACCGCTCGAAGAGAAAAGAAATTCTTGCCCATATCCAGGCTTGTCGCCGACTTGTCCGTAGCTACTGCCATCCTGAAACTGTTGCGGCTATTCTTGTCGTCGTGCTGTTCGGGTTTGTGGACGCGCAGGAAGGTGGTGCCGTCGGGCTCGAAGAAATAGAAGTGGGTAATCCTGAATTGCGCCTTTAGTTCCTCGAACAGTGGCTTTGCCCTTTGCAGGAGTTGCTCGCGATTGCGCGCTTCAAAGGTATCCAGAAGGGTGTCTATGCGGGTGGTGGCGGTCAAGGCGCGCTCCAACCCCTCGGCATCGCTGGCAATCTGGGTCAGGAAGACCCGTTCATCGCCACGCATCTGGGCATCCAGTGAGGTTCTCAGCTGTCCGATCTGCGTAACATAGATCAGCGCTGCTGCCGTGCTCAGCATGGCAACGAAGCTCCCCACCAAGGTAAACAATATTCTTCTTCTAAACGACACCTTCATTTCCTATGCCTCTTTCTATGGTCGTCGACATACAAATCCAGTATCCTTCTCTTCAATTTTACTATTCCTGTGGAGGGCAAATTGTCAACAGAAATGTGCGCTTCCTGGTATTTCTGGTAGCGGATTCTGGCGCATGATCTGGCGGGACAGCAGCCTTCCCCGAACTTAGGGAGAAATGACAATGACTAGAGATCGCATGCTGCTCACATCCAGCCGACTGATCAGCGGCGCCGAGTACCGCGACTCGCTGCGCCGCTACACACCGAAGGTCTACGTCGATGGCGAACCGATCGCTTCGGTTGCCGACGCACCGACACTGCAGCCGGGAATCAACGCGCTTGCCGTCAGCTACGATTTCGCGCTCGATCCGGAGAAAATCCCACTGATGACCGCCGTACAGACCGGCAGCGGCGCGACCGTCAATCGCATGCTGCATATCAACGAATCCGCGGGCGACCTGTTGAACAAGCTCGAAGCGGTGCGCCTCCTCTGTCAGGAGACCGGTTGCGCACAACGCTATCTGGCCCACGATGCACTCAACGCGATCCATCAGGTCAGCGCCAGAATCGATGACGCACGCGGCGGCAGCGAGCATCGGGCGCGCTTCGAGGCCTATCTCGAAGAGGTGCAGGCGAGCGACTGGTCACTGGGAATCGCCATGACCGACGCCAAGGGCGACCGCTCGAAGCGGCCGCACCAACAGGCAAACCCGGACACCTACGTACACATCGTCGAGCGCAACCCGCGGGGGATCGTCATCTCCGGCACCAAGGCAATCGTCACCGGCGCACCGTACATGCACCAGTTCCTGGTCATGCCCAGCCGCAACATGGGTCCGGCCGATGCCGATTTCGCTGTTTGCTGCGCGCTGCCGGTCGATGCACCGGGGCTGACCATCGTCGCCCGACCGGCCGGACGACCCGGCGAGAAGCTGGAACACGGCGCGGCACTGTTTTCACGGCGCTATGGGCAATCGACCGCGGTGCTCGTTTTCGATCGCGTCTTCGTCCCCTGGGAGCGGGTCTTCTTTGCCGGCGAGTGGGAGCATTCCGGGTCGCTGACCTACCACTACGCGACCCACCACCGCCATAGCTGCATCGCCGCGCGTGCCGGTTTCGGCGACCTCCTGATCGGCGCCGGCGCCCTGATGTGCGAAGCCAACGGCTTCGATCCGGGTCGCCAGGCGAGCTTGCGCGAACCGATGGTCGAACTGATCAAGATCACCGAGGGCTTTTTCGCCTGCGGCGTCGCCGCCAGCGTCTACGGGACACCAGACCCCTACAGCGGCAGCTTCATGCCCGAAGCGGTGTTTGCCAACATCGGCAAGCTGCTGCTGGCCACCCAGATCTACGACATGCATCGCCTGGCGCACGAGGTGTCGGGCGGCCTGATCGTCGCGCTGCCCGGTCCCGACGAAGACCACAACCCGGCAACCGCTGCGACCCTCGCCGAGGTGCTGCGCGCCCATCCCGACGTGCCCTACGACAAGCGCATCGCAGTCGCCCGCTTCATCGAGGATCTGACCGCATCGTATCAGGGCGGCTGGTATTCGGTGATCAGCCTGCACGGGGGAGGCTCGCCAGCCGCCATGAAACAGGAGATCTGGCGCAACTACCCGCTTGGCAGCAAGGTTGAGCTGGTCGAAAGGCTACTGGACCGTGGCGTATTGCATGATCCAGAGCGTGCGATCACGCGTAACCGTCAACCCGGACGCTGTTGCGACGCCGGCTGTTCGCCACCGGGGCAGGCGATCATGGTGCCGCTGCCGCGCTCCGGCAAGGCTTGAGAGCCCGGCATTGCCGGAATGGATGATTGCATTTCGCTTCGCCAGACCCGTCACTGGTCGCCACACTCCAGCGCGGAGCACAACCATAAGGGGGGAACACCAGAGATGAATACCGCGAAAAGACTTCTGCTCCTGGCCCTGCCGGCCCTGCTGGCCAGCCCGTTGAGTCTGGCCAAGGAGGGTCCCGACCAATACCCGAACGGCTCCGAGAACTTCATGGTCGGCGCCCTGCCGCCAGCAGGCAATTATTTCATCAACTATCTCGGTTACTACCAGGGCGACTATCGCGCCAACAACGGTCAAAAGGTGCCGGGGCTCAAGGTCAGCGCCACTTTCGACGCCCTGCGTTTCATCCATGTCACCCAGCAGAAGATTCTCGGGGGCGACTGGGCGGTGCATGCGATCGTGCCGCTGGTTGACCAGCGACTGCACACCCCGATTCCGGGCATCGGCAACGGCAGTGCCTTCGGCCTTGGCGACATCGTCATCGACCCCCTGATCATCGGCTGGCATTTCCCGCCGGACTGGCATCTGACCGTCGGCGTCGACATCTATCTGCCCACCGGCAAGTACAGCAAGAACAACCCCACCGATAGCATCGGCGCCAACTACTACAGCTTCGAGCCCATCCTCGCCTTTACCTACCTCAATCAGGGCGGTTTCGAAGCCTCTGCCAAGCTGATGTACAACCTCAAGACCAGGAACCTCGATACCCACTACCAGTCAGGTAACGATTTTCACATGGACTACCTGCTTGCTCAGCACTTCGGGCCGTGGGCCGTCGGCCTGGCCGGCTACTATCTGACGCAGACCAGCGACGACGAGCGGAATGGCCGGACTGTCCAACCGGACGGCAACCGCGGCAAGGTCTTCGCCTACGGCCCGGCAGTCAAGTACGACTACAAGGGGATGAGCTTCGTCGCTAGCTGGAATCACGAAACCCGTGTCGAAAACCGCTTTCAGGGCAACAAGTTCTTCTTCAAATGGGTCACCGCCTTCTAGTCAGATGTGCTACCCGCTTTCCCAATAGGGTCGGACACCGATCCGCTCGGCCAGGTAGTCAATCAGCACCCGTACCCGCTGTGGCACGTACCGATTGCCAGCGAGCAAGGCGTAGATGCCAAGCTCGGGCATCGGGTAGTCTCGCAGAATCGGTTGTACCCACCCGGTCTCGATGACTGCGGCGGTCAGGAAGCTGGGCTGCGCGGTGATGCCAAGACCACGGATCGCGGCGTCGAGCAGGGCATCGCCGTTGTTGGCGCGCATGCGGCCGCGTACCGGAAAGACTTCCGTCACCCCGTCCACCAGGAAGGGCCAGCCCTCCTGCTGGGCAGGCAGATAGATCAGGCATTCGTGCTTCACCAGCTCGCGAGGATGTCCGGGTTCACCGTGGCGACGCAGATACTCCGGCGAGGCAACCACCACCAGGTGGCTGCTGCCGATCCGCCGGGCGACATCGAGCGGTTCGAGGCGCTGGGTGATGCGGATCGCGAGATCCAGCCCTTCCTCGACGAGCTTGACGCGACGGTCGGTGAAGTCGATTTCGGTGATCACCTCGGGGTAGGTGACGCTGAAATCCATCAACAGCGGTGACAGGTGACGCAGACCGAAACTCAGCGGCACGCTGAGGCGAATCAGGCCGCGCGGTTCCTGGCGTTCTCCGGCCAGACCGCTCTCGGCGGCTTCGACGAGGTCGAGGATTTCCCGGCAAGACTCCAGATAAGCGCTGCCAGCCGAGGTCAGGGTCAGGCTGCGAGTGCTGCGGGCGATCAGTTTCACCCCGAGGTGGGCTTCCAATGCCGCCACCTGGCGCGTGACCACCGAGCGGGCGACGTCCATCTGCCGCGCCACTGCGGCAAAACTGCCGATCTCTGCGACCCGCAGGAAAATTCGCATGCTGTCGAATCGGTCCATGGTCTCTCCAGACGGTGTCATGTTGTTGCGATCATCGCAACAAACAATTGCAGATTGTCCCCTATTTCATCCTCAATGACTGTTCTACAGTTCGGCCATCGCAACCGTTCTGGAGAAACACATGCTCCTCGTCACCGGTGCCACCGGCCAACTCGGTCGTCGCATTGTCGATCAACTGCTCGCCCGGCACGGCAGCGCCACCGGCATCGCCATCAGTGTGCGCGATCCGGCAAGGGCGGCAGACCTCGGCCAACGGGGCATCGAGATCCGTCACGGCGACTTCGATCAGCCGGCAACGCTGGTCAGCGCATTCGCCGGCGTCGACAAATTGATCCTGGTTTCCACCGATGGCCCCAGTGATCTCCGCATCCGCCGGCACCGCAATGCCATCGATGCAGCCCGCGCCGCCGGCGTCAGGCACATCCTCTATACCAGTTTCATTGATGTGGCCGCCGACTCGCCGGCCGAGTTCGCCGTGGTCCATCGGACGACCGAGGCCGAGCTTGCCGCCAGTGGTGTTCAATTCACTGCGCTGCGCAACCCGCTGTATGCCGATTTTCTGCCAATGAACGTAGCCGCCGCGTTCATCAACGGTGTCTTCGAGCTACCGGCAGGAAGCGGCCGCGCCAGTTTCGTCAGCCGTACCGAACTCGCGGAAGCTACGGCCGCCGCTGCGCTGGCACCGGCATTGGCGAGAAGCGTGTATGAATTGACCGGCCAGGCAACACACGACTACCATGAGCTGGCCGCGGCGGTCGCCAGGGCTACCGGCAAACCCGTACGCTACCAGCCGGTCGACACGGACACCTACGCGCAGGCACTCGTAGCGCAGGGATTGCCGCCCTGGTTTGCCGACGCACTGACGAGGATGTACGCTGCAGTGGCGGCGGGCAAGTTCGACCGCATCAGCAATGACTTTGCCCTGCTCGTGGGGCATCCGCCGCGTCCCCTCGCCTGCCTGGCGCAGGAACTCTTCAGCCATCACTGATCAGCACACAATACGATGCCCATGCGCACCCCTGTGAGCCCCCAATAAGGAGAATGCCATGCCCGAGACCCGCTACACCCACACCGCCATCGCCCTGCACTGGCTGATGGCCCTGCTGCTGATCGTTCTGTTCAGCCTCGGCCTCTACATGAGCGACCTGCCGGTGTCGCCGCAGAAGCTGAAGCTCTACTCCTGGCACAAATGGGCCGGCGTCAGCGCTTTCCTGCTGGTCCTGCTGCGACTTGCCTGGCGTATCGGCCACCGGCCCCCAGACTTGCCGGCAGCCATGCCGGGCTGGCAGAAAACCGCCGCCCAAGGACTGCACCACCTGCTCTACCTGCTGATGATCGCCATTCCACTTTCCGGCTGGCTGATGAGTTCGGCCAAGGGCTTCCAGACGGTCTATTTCGGGATCATTCCCCTGCCCGACCTGCTGCAGAAAAACAAGGAACTCGGCGAACTGCTGGAGCTGGTACACAGCAGCCTCAACTTCACCCTTGCCGGACTGGTCGTCGCGCACATTGCTGCTGCTCTCAAACATCATCTGCTCGACCGCGACGATGTACTCGCGCGGATGCTGCCCTTGCTCACCAGAAATCGTTGAAAATCTTGAATGGACAACTCATGACTTCCTTTCGCATCCTCCTCGGCACGCTGGCCGTGGCCCTCGCCGGTAATGCCGGCGCGGCCGAATATGGCCAGTTTCAGGCCGACAAAAGTTCGCTGACCTTCGTGTCGAAACAGATGGGCGTTCCCATCGACGGCCGCTTCAGGAAGTTCGCCGTCAGCGTCGCTTTCGACCCGGCCCGGCCGACTGCCGCCAGCGCCCGACTGGATCTCGACCTGGCGAGCATCGACGCTGCTTCGCAAGACGCCAATGACGAGGTCGTCGGCAAATCCTGGTTTCATGTGAAAGTGTTTCCCACCGCCACTTTCGTTTCCTCTGCGGTCCGCCCGCTCGGCGGCGACAAATATGAACTCGCCGGCAAGCTGACCATCAAGGGCAAGAGCCAGGACCTCACCGCACCCTTCACTTTTCGCCAGGACGGCGTCAACGGCGTCTTCGACGGTGCCTTTGTCCTCAAACGCCTCGACTTTGCGGTGGGCGATGGCGTCTGGTCAGATGTCAGTACCGTCGCCAACGAAGTCCAGATCAAGTTTCACATCGTCGCTGCCCCGTCAGCGGTTCGCAAGTAAGTCCACCCCCTGAAGGAGTCATCCCATGAAAAAACAGATCAGCCTCGTCGCCCTCGCCAGCTTCTTTGCCGCACCGACCTTCGCCGCCCCGGAGACCTATCTGGTCGACCCGAATCACACCTACCCGCGATTCGAATACAACCATTTCGGCTACTCGAACCAGATCCAGCGCTTCAACAAGACTTCCGGGACCATCGTCTTCGACCGCGTTGCCAGGACCGGTTCGGTAAACGTCGCCATCGATGCCCGGTCGGTCGACACCGGTTATGCGCTGTTCAACGAGCATCTCCAGGGTGAAGACTTCTTCGACACCGCCAGATACCCGACCATCACCTACCAGTCCACCGCCGTCAGATTCGACGGCGACAAGCCCGTGGCCGTCGAAGGGAACCTCACCATCAAGGGGATCACCAGGCCGGTGACGCTGACCCTGAGTTCCTTCCAGACGATGCCCCACCCGATCCTCAAGAAGGACGCGCTCGGCGCCAACGCCAGCGCCAGGATCAAGCGCTCCGAGTTCAACGCCGGCAAGTACGCACCCAACGTCAGCGACGAGGTCACCCTAAGCATCGCTGTCGAAGCGCTGAAGCAGTAGGTTGATCCAGAGTGGAACCCAACCCCGCACAAGGGTAGCCTCTCGACACAATGAGCAGCTCTCTATCCCCGGAGGAAACGCAATGCCAGCCCTAACCGCCGAAGCCCTAGCCCAACTATTCGTCCACGCACGCACGCACAATGCGTTCGCGCCCGATCCGATCCCGGAAGCGACCCTGCGCCGCCTATACGACCTGATGAAGTGGGGACCGACCTCGATGAACTGCCAGCCGGCGCGGCTGGTTTTCGTCACCAGCCCGGAAGGCAAGGCCAGGCTCGCGCCGGCACTTTCTCCCGGTAACCTAGACAAGACCCTGGCGGCGCCGGCGACGGTGATCATCGCCACCGACAGCCGTTTTTACGAACATCTGCCGACGATGTTCCCGGCATACGACGCCAAGCCGATGTTCGAGCGCAATGCCGAACTCGCCGCCAGCACCGCTTTCCGCAACGGTACGCTGCAGGGCGCCTACCTGATGATCGCCGCGCGTGCACTGGGTCTGGATTGCGGCCCGATGTCCGGCTTCGACGCCGGCAAGCTCAATGCCGCGTTCTTTCCTGACGGACGCTGCCAGGCCAATTTCCTTTGCAACCTCGGCATCGGCGATCCCGCCGCCGTGCATCCGCGCGGCCCTCGTCTGAGTTTCGAGGAAGCCTGCCGGATCGACTGATCTCCCGGAGGGCAGGCTTCGAACGAGGCACAGAAAGGAGCCGGCTCTTCCGGACAAGTCAGTCCGTCGGCTCGCCGCCCTCCTCCTTGCCCGTCCGTTCCTGCTTCTCCCGCAAACGCCGGTTCTTGTCGTCGCTGCTCAGAAAGAAGTAGCGTCCGGCGAGTACACAGCCTTTCATTCCAGGGTTGCAGACCAGCTCATTGAGCCTGGCGCACTTGCCATCGATTTCGTGGGGGCAGCCCCAGGAGGCCATGGTGGTTTCTGAAAATCGCCCGGATCGAATCAGAGCGGTATGCGCGCAGCGCCTACCGGCAGGGCCGCCAGGCGCTGCATCTCGGCGGTGCTCAGGATGCCGGGGTCGGCAAGAAAGGCCTTCACGAAATCGGTGGCGTCAGCACCCCAAAACAGCTCGCCACCGACATCCAGCGTGGGCACGCCAAAGACGCCGCGGCCAATGGCATGTTCGGTTGCCATCTTCAGGGCATCCTTGATTTCCTGCCGCGACAGTTCCTCCGGATCGACTGCCAGCGAACGCGCCAGTGCAGCGACCTGCTCTGCGTCTGAAGGATCGGCGCCGGTGGTCCACAAGGCCTCGAAGATCTTGCGCACGGCGTGTGCGGTGCCTCCGGCAGCAATCGCCAGGCGAAGGTAGGGAAGCGAATTGAAGGGATGCGCGGCCGGAAAGCAAAACGGAATGCCAAGCCTGGCCGCCCACCAGTTACAGGAGCGATAGGTCCACGAGCGTTTGGGCGGGATCTCGGCGGGTCCCTTCTGCTCCCAGTGATTCAGCAAACCGGCGAAGAGCACCGGCCGGTAGGCAATCTCGAGATCCGGCGGCAGTTCACCGAGACGGATCAGCCCGAGATAGGCGTAGGGCGAGATGAAATCGAAATACCAGTCAGCCTGCTGCATAGGTCTCTCGCCTCCAAAAATTGATTCCGGGACGGGTCGCGACAAGTGCCTCTCAGCCCTTGTTTTTACTACCGCCAATCCTCGTCAGGTCAGGTCAGCGCTGCGTAACCCGGCATTCTTTGCCTCGGGCTGTCGGGTTGCGCCCTGTTGGCCAAACCAGCCTACGGACTATACTTCACGAAGACGGCGACTGCCAGCGATTATGCAGCAGTCCGCGCCAGTGGCCACATCTCTTGGGGGCCGAAAGGAATAGAATTAGCCGGCAAATCTTGCCTGTCTGCCGCAGCGAGCCCGGAATGAGCGACAATGACCAACCTGCATCCAGGTTGCTCGCGACCACCATGAAAATACTCTCGACCTTGATCCTCTGCATCACCCTGCTGTTTTCCGGCTGCTCGCAACCGCCGAACTTCAAATCGACCGACATTTCCGGCGCCGACTGGGGCAAGGGCTTCACCTTGACCGACCCGCAGGGTCAGACACGTCGTCTGGCCGATTTCGAGGGCAAGGTGGTCATCGTCTTCTTTGGTTACACGCAGTGCCCTGATGTCTGTCCGACGACGCTTTCATCGATGCGCGAGGTGCTGGGCCGTCTCGGCGACAATGCCGGCCGCGTCCAGGTGATCTTCGTCACCCTCGACCCGGCACGTGACACGGCGCAGGTATTGGCCGAATACGCCCGCGCGTTTCATCCGAGTTTCATTGGCCTGCGTGGCGACGAGACGGCCATCGCGGCAGTCGCCAGGGATTTCAAGGTTTTCTACGCCAGGCATGCAGGCAGTTCACCCGGCAGCTACAGCATCGACCACTCCACGGGCAGCTATGTCTTTGATCCCCAGGGGCGGCTGCGGCTTCTCGTCAGCCACGGCGAAACGTCCGCCAACGTTGCTGCCGATCTGAAGCTGTTGCTGGCCGGCAAATGATCTTCCAGGAAACATGACATGCCACGCTTTCTCCTGCTCCTCGCACTGTTTTCCTTTCAGGCTGCTGCCGCCACTCCCGGCGAAGCGATCAACCTCGACATCGGCACCCCGCCGGTGGTCATCGTCAAGCACAGCCTCGCACAGCGGGCATCGCGGCTGGTC
Source organism: Candidatus Accumulibacter cognatus (assembly GCF_000584975.1). Lineage (NCBI taxonomy): Bacteria > Pseudomonadati > Pseudomonadota > Betaproteobacteria > Candidatus Accumulibacter > Candidatus Accumulibacter cognatus. The sequence continues at coordinate 111,823 of NZ_JDST02000064.1, forward strand.
CGCTTCTACGATGCAGGAATCATCGGGCTGGCTAACGATGGCATGGTCAAGATGCGTGATGGCAGCCGTCTGACGCTGGCGCAACGGCAGATCGCCGAGAAACTCATCGACAACGAGAACCCGGACCGCAATTCGCTGATCTACGCCATCGCCGAAGGGCACGGTGGCCAGGCCTACGAGCCCGCCGTCCGCGCGGCGCAGGTCAGGCGCTGGAAGGAGCAGTTCCACTCCGGCTGGTGGATCGAGGATGCGCAAGGACGGTGGAGCATCAAACCTTGACGTCGCCTCTCGCCAAGCGACCCGGTCAACTGCGGCATCTTGTCGCAGCGAGATGCACAGGTACGAATTTATAATCGTCCTCCCTCAACGATCAAGGAATCCGGCATGAAAACTACACCTACTGTCGTGACGCTGGCGATGCTGCTCAACTGCTCGTCGCTGGCCGCGCTCGCCGCTGATGTCGATATCAAGGATCCATGGGTTCGCGGAACGGTCAGCGGCCAGCAGGCGACCGGCGCCTTCATGGCCATCACCAGCAAGTCAGGAGCCGTGCTGGTCGGTGCTGCCAGCCCGGCGGCCGGCAGCACCGAAATCCATGAAATGAAGATGGATGGCGGCGTCATGAAAATGCGTGCCATCCCGCGCCTTGAGCTACCGGCTGGCAAACCAGTGCAGCTCGGACCCGGCGGCTACCACGTCATGCTCATCGACCTGAAACAGCCTCTCAAGAAGGGCGATATGGTGCCGCTGACACTGCAGGTCGAAAGCCGGGACAAGAAAGTCGAGGCCGTCGACGTCAGGGCCGAAGTGCGCGACCTGACTGCAAGCACGCCGCCAGCCAGCGAACGCAATCACTGAAACTGAGCGCCCCTGATCATTCAACACTGACGGGGGCTCTCAATGCGCTGTCCAAGAAGAGCCGCCATCAGCCCCTGCGCTGGTTGAGTTTGCAGGACGCCGACCTTGAACGCCTGTGCTCCCTGTTCCGCTAGTCGATCGGAACGCTTTTCCCTTTGGCTCCAGCGGTCTTCGGAAGCGTGACTTCGAGGACGCCGTCCTTGAACGCCGCTTTGGCCGCATCCGAGTCGACTTCGGCGGGTAACCATATCGAGCGGGAGAAAGCGCTCGAACTGATCTCGCGTCGCTTGTAATCGCCTTTTTCTTCCTCTGCTTCCTTATTGCTCTGGGCCTGAATGGTGATCGAATCCGCGGTGAGCGAGATCGAAATGTCCTCCTTCTTGACGCCCGGCAATTCCGCACGCACCAGAATTTCATTGGCGCGATCAATCAGATCGACCGCTGGTGCCCGCAGCTCGGCAAATTCAGGCCATTCGCGTTCGAAGGATCGCATCCAGCGGCCTGGGAAAAGACCTCCCATCATGCGATCCATGAAACGTTCCATCTGCTCAAAGCGATCTTCGAAACTCTTGAAAGGAGCGAGAGCGCCCCGCTGAACTGCCACAGCCTTTCCGCCCTTCTCTTCTTTCACTTCCGATTTGTTTTCCTTCTCGGTCATGACAATCTCCTTTGTGCACACTGCCCCATCGCTCGCCGACGGGAACAAACCGCACGCTTATCGGCTGGTCTACCCGGCAAGCTGTGAGTCAAACGACGAAAAACGACCTTCAACATCGCAAGAACTGTGCAACTCACGGGTTGCCCCCCTGGAAACGCGGCATTCTTGCAGCGAGCAAGCATCCTGCTTCGCTTTTTGATGTCTCCATAACAGAATAGTGGTGGAAACTCAGAAATCAAGTCTCGCAATTGTTGCCGATTTCCATGCGCTCGCTGGGGAAGCAGAAGGTCTGGTTGGCCAATATGAGAATGGCTGCTGACGAATTCTTACCGACAGGGAAGCGGATTATTTCATGTAGAATCTAAGTTTGATTTATTGCGGGTAAGTCTCTCGATCATGTCGCGCAAGCATCGACCAGCGCTGTCGCGTCCTGCGCCAGCGGGCACTCCCGTATCCCCCGAAGCACATGCCAGACAGGTTCTCGACGCGGGCCGCTATCGTGAGGCGATCGAACTCTACAAGAACCTGCTCAAGCAAGAACGTCGATCCGAATGGCTTGACGGCTTGGCGGCGAGCTACGCCGGTCGGGCCAAGGAGCTGGCAAGCAAGAGCATGCTGCAGGAGGCGCTGGTGATCTGGCGCAACCGCTCCACGCTGTGTGGCAAATCGCTGGTCGAGGGCCCCTACCTCGACTGGTTACTGCGTACCGGCGCACATGACGCGGCACTGCGTCTGCTGACGCCGACAGGCGATGCCGTGGCAACCGTCGCGCCGACCTGGAAACCCGTCTGGCGGCGGTGGCGCTGACCGCGCCCGACAGCGCCCTCGCTCAGCTCGCCGCCGACAGTCCGCTGCGCCGTCATCGTGCGGCAGCACAGGCAGCCATTGCCGCCTGCTGCCGGGGTGATCTGGCCGACCTGGACGAGCAATTGCGCGGTATTCCCTTTCGCTCTCCATATCGTGATCTGCGCTTCATCCTCAAGGCACTGCTACTAATCGGCAATGACGCTGCCCAGGCGGCCGGCCTGATCGCCCGAGTGACTGTCGACGGCCCCTTCGAGAAACTGGCCGCGGTCGTTCGTGCCGGCGTCCTGCCGGGCAAGGGCTGGCTGTTGGCTCTGCTCGATCTCGACGAGGAGGGCCGGTACTTGTTGCTGGAAATCAAGGGTTGCCCGGAGAATCGGCGCCCGCTGTTGCTCGAAGTGGCCGCACTGGCCAGGAATGGCGTACCTCCGACGCCGACCGGGGTCGTCGACCTACTGCTGCGCCGCAGCCGCGGCCTACCGGCAACGGCAGCCAGGCTTTGTCGCCGCCTGCTGCCTTACGCGGAAAAACGTCTTGCTGAGTACCGGAATGCTTTTGGTCCACTGGGCGAAGCAGAGAGCGAGCGCATCCTGGCTCTCGCCGCCCAATGCCGGGGTGCAATCAATCACAGCGAATCGCACTGGTTGCACGCTGTCCGCCTGTTTTCGACGGAGGAAGCGCCGCTGCAGGCGGCCTTGATCCTTCGCCATCTCTTTGATCTGATCGTCGGCGACAAGGATGCTTCGGACTATGATGACGAGTGCACCTCCTGGCTCGAACGCAGCCTGGAACTCGACCCGGACGACCGCGCCACGCACCTGAAGCTGATCCGCCTGCACCGCCAGGGACGGAATATGAAAGCAGCGCGTGCGTCTGTCGAGACGGCGCTGGCGCGCTTTGCCAACGACCCGGCAGTATTGCTCGAAGCCGTCGAAACGGCACTGGCCGGCAATGCCTTCAAGAAAGCGGTGACGCTCGCCAAACGTCTGCTCGATCTCGATCCGATCAATTCGAAGGTGCGGGCGCTGATCGGTCGAGCGCACCTGTCGCATGCCCGAAAACAGATTCGGCTGCACCGACCGGAAGCGGCCGGCAAGGAACTCGACCTCGCCGACGTATGGCTCGCTACCGCAAATGAACGCAGCGTTAGCAAGCTGTTGCGCGGGCTGAGCGCCGACGATGCGCGAGCGACCGTGCTGTTGCGTGAAGCCGTCGGCGAACTGGGAGGCAGGCTGCTCGCTGCCTGGCACGTTCTGCTCGAAAGCATCCGGGTCGGCAGCCAGCCGGCCGGAGAACTGCGCCGGGCAGCGCTTGACCTGTCGGGAATGCCCATGCCTCGAGAAGTGCTGACCGTCATGCACGCCATCAACGCACTGGGCGACAACGAGTCGAAGGCACTGCGGACCGTTCTCGACACCCTGCGGGCGCTGCTGAAACGCGCGGCTGCTGGCGAGTTCAGTGAATCCGAACGGATCTCGATCTGCGAGACGCTGTTGAGACGGGAAGAGCGGGCACTTCTGCAGGCCTACGCCGATGCCGGTTTGCGGCGCTGGCCCGAGCGGCCGCTTTTTGTCTATCTGGCGACCTTTGCCAAACACGGCCAAGGTGCTTTTTTCGCGATGTCGGAGCGCGAGCGACAGGCCCTGGAAGGTGCGCTGAAGAAGGCCCTGGAGGACGGCGACCAACGGACGGTGCTGCGGATCCGCGATCTGATGGGGCCGCCAGGCTATTTCAGTGGCGAGGATTCGGATGACTTCGACGACGACGATGACTTCGGCGATTTAGTTGACGATTTGCCTGCGAATCCACGGGAGGTGTTCAATCTTTTGATGTCGATGGGGGGACCCAACGAAGTGATCCGCATGGCCCGCGAGATCCTCCCCGACAGCAAGTTTCGTCCGCTCGAGCATGCTGCCGGCGGCAACCGGAAAAAGCTGGCCGAAATGTTGATCGAACTGCTGGCCGAAAGCCTTGCAAACCTCGATCTGCCTTCTTTCACCGCTTCCCCGTCGGGCGGGCTGCCGGAGCCGAAGCCGAGGCCTCGCTCGACCGCGCCAAAACAACGCGTTCAGGACGATCGACAGAAAGGGCTGTTCGATGATTGACCCCTACCGCATTCTTGGCGTCGACCTGACGGCGGCTGACGAGACGATTCGTGCCGCTTACCTGGCGGCGATTCGCGAATCGCCCCCGGAACGTGACCGCGAGCGCTTCGAGAGCGTACGCACGGCCTATGAGGCGATCTGCAACCATCGTCGGCGGCTGGCGCACGCGCTGTTCGACTGTTCCCTGCCAACCATCGATGATTTGTTGAGCGCCGTCAGCAGCGATTTTGTCCCGCAGCCACCCACCGAACGGCGGCTGCTGCGGTTACTGGGAGCGAAATGAACTCGCCGGTGATCGTCCTCGACCCCGAGGAAAGAGCGCGTCTGGTAGACGATTTCCGCGCCGCTCTCGAGCGTGCGGCCAGGCAGTGCGAGTGCGAACCGGCGGGTGAGCCGGATGACCAGGCCGCCGGCGATACAGAGACCTCGGTTGACCTGGCCACCCTGCTCAGCGAGATGGCCGTTCTGAAGAGCGAATTGCGGCTGCAATCTCGCCAGTTCAAGAATACCCTTGATGAATTAAGAGGTTTTGGCAACGACCTGCGTCAACACGGCGAGCGCCTGCAGCGTGATCTCGAACGAGCACGGGAGCAGGCAGCATCGATCCAGGGGCAGACCGAGCGGCAATTTCTGCTGGCCCTGCTGGACCTGCGCGATCGCCTGCAAAGCGGAGTCGACGCCGCCGGAAAGCCACCGTCGTCGTTTCTGACGCGTCTGGTGCCCGGACCGACGCGTTTCGCGGCGAGCCTGGCGGAGGGCCAGCGGCTGACCCTGCAGCGCCTCGACGACCTGCTCGCCAGCCATCGGGTGCGGCCGCTGCCAGTGCTCGGCGAGATCCTCGATCCGCAACGAATGCGGGTGGTCGGCGTCGAGGCCGCTAGCAGTTCGTCAAGCGTGCCGGATGGCACCATCCTGCGCGAGGTCAGGCGCGGATTTCTCCATAATGGCGAGCTGTTGCGTGTCGCCGAAGTCATTGTCAGCAAGAAAGCAACCAACCCATGACGGAAATCATTGTCGGTATCGATCTCGGTACGACCAATTCAGAAGTGGCAATCGTCCGTGAAGGACGTGTCGAGGTCATTCCGGTGGTACCCGGTGTACGCATTCTGCCCTCGCTGGTGGGGGTTGCCGACGACGGCAGCCTGCTGGTCGGCGAGGCGGCGCGCAATCAGTATGCGCTGCACCCCGAGCGCAGCGTACGTTCGATCAAGCGTCGAATGGGTGAGTTCGCCTCGGTGCAGATGGCCGGCAAGGATTACAGCCCGCAGGAAATCTCGGCGATGATCCTGCGCCGACTGCGGGACATCGCCGAGGCGCACCTGGGTGAGCCCGTGGGCAAGGTGGTAATTACCGTGCCCGCCTATTTCTCCGATGCCCAACGTCAGGCGACGCGCGAAGCCGGCGAAATCGCCGGTCTGGAGGTGGTACGCATCATCAACGAGCCGACAGCAGCGGCGCTGGCCTATGAAAGCTGCCACAGCGGCGCGCGCAAGGCGCTGGTCTATGACCTCGGCGGTGGCACCTTCGATGTCTCGGTCGTTAACCTGGAGAGCGATGTCGTTGAAGTGCTGTCCAGTCACGGCAACAATCATCTGGGTGGCGACGATTTCGACCAGAAACTGATCAGCTTCGCGACCGATCATCTGCGCGAGCGGCACGACATCGATGTCGGACAGCATCCGCTGGCCATGGCTCGCCTGCAGCACGCTGCGGAAGCGGCCAAGATCATCCTTTCCAGCGAACCTTACGCCACGCTCTCGGAAGAGTACCTGCTCGAGAAGGATGGAGTGCCGATCCACCTGTCGGTCGAAGTTTCGCGCAACGAATACGAGGAGATGATCGAGCCCTATATCGCCGAAACCCTCGACGCCGTGCATATCGCCTTGAGTGGCGCCGGACTGACGGTCGCCGACATCAACGAAATCCTGCTCGTCGGTGGGGCGACGCGGACACCGCTCGTCCAGCGCCGCCTTGAGCAGGAACTCGGGATGCAGCCGCGCGCCGAGGTCGATCCCGATCTCTGTGTCGCAATGGGCGCCGCCATCCAGGCAGCCGTCATCGCCGGCGGCCAGGCCCCGACGGTGCTCATCGATGTCACGCCCTACACCTTCGGTACCAGCGCTCTCGAGTATTTCAATGGTCAAATGTACCCCTTCTGCTTCGTGCCGCTGATTCGCAAGAACACACCGATTCCGGTCTCAAGGAGCGAGGGCTTCTGCACCATTTTCGACGGTCAGAGCAAGGTCGACATCCACGTCTACCAGGGCGAGGACCCGGACGCGCTGAACAACATCGAGATCGGGCGATTCACCATCGAGGGCTTGCGCGATGCGCCGGCCGGCAACCCGCTGGTCACCACCTTTTCGCTCGATGTCAACGGTATCCTGGAGGTGACTTCACGCGAGAAGGAAACCGGCCTGGTGCATTCGATTACCATCGACAATGCCATCAGCCGCTTCACCGGCGACAAGCTGGCGGAAGCACGGGAACGCATCGATGGCCTGTTTGGCGAGCAGGAAGGCGCCGACAGGCAGCCCGTCGCGACTACCACCGAGGCTTCACCTTCAGACGACCGCAGGCGCCTGCGCGTCGAAGCCGGCGCCCTGATCGAAAAGGCCGAGCGACTGCTGGCCAGGGCGGGTACGGAAGATGCCGAGGATCTGGTGAATGGCATAGAAGTTGTCAAAAACCAAACCGAGGGATCGGACGCCGACCTGAAAGTGGCGATGGATGCGCTTGCCGACCTCCTGTATTACCTCGATGTCTGAACTGCTCGATCGCTGTCCGGCGTGTCGGGCGCGCCTGGCCGAAGCGGCCGTCTGTCCGCGTTGCGGCTGCGATTTTTCGCTCGTCCGGCAGGCGATGGGGCAAGCGGCGCGCCTGCTCGAACAGGCGCTCTGTTCGCTCGCCATCGGCGACCGCGTTGCAGCCCGTCGCCAGGTCGGGGCCTCGCTGGCCTTGCACCGGTGGCGACTTGCAGAGGCCATCAGAAGCTTCCTCGACACGGCCGCCGACACCGACCCGACCGCAAGCGGGCCCGCGCAACCCCCTGGCCTGCTCGCGGCAGACCTTCAGGGAGCAAGCGATCCGACCAGCATCCGGGAAGAAGATGCCTATCTCCCCGCATGACCCGGAACCCATGCACAGGCCATTCGCTGCCTGAAATCGATTCCTTGCACGGCAAGGCTGATAGACTACATGCCGCTCGGGAACGAGAAACCAGCCACCATCAGCAGGAACACATGAGCAAGATCGAACAATTGCGGATCAGCGGCCAACTTCCCAGCCCGAAAGGGGTGGCGTTGGCGATCATGGAGATCTGTAGGCGCGAGGATGCGACTATTGACGAGGTGGCCCGGGTAGTTCAGGGCGACCCTGCGCTCTCCAGCCGCCTGTTGCGTCTCGCCAATGCTTCATCGGCTGGTACTCGGCCCTTGGTCTCGGTCAGGGAAACCGTGATGCGCCTGGGCATGACGACCGTCCGCCAACTGGCCATGGGCTTTTCTCTGGTCGACCAGTATCTGCAGGGACAGTGCGCCGCCTTTGATTATCCGGCTTTCTGGTCCCACTCCCTGTTCATGGCGGTGGCCAGCCAGGAGTTGGGCCGGATGGTACGGCTTGCTTCACCTGACGAACTGTTTGCCTGTGGTCTGTTGGCGCAGATCGGCCGTCTGGCGCTGGCCACCCTCTACCCCGCCGACTATGCGACGGTACTGGCCGAGCAGAGCCATGGTGCAGTACTCCTGGAACTGGAGCGCAGGCGTCTTGGAGCAGATCACACCGAATTCACTACCGCCATCCTCGCTGATTGCGGCATTCCTAAAGCCCTTGCCGAGCCTGTCTATTACCACGAGTTTCCGCAGACCTCCGGCTTTTCCGAGGGTTCCCGGCCTGATCAGTTGACCCATCTGTTCTTCCAGGCACGACGAATGGCGGACCTCGGTCGCTCACCCGAGTCGGAGCGCCATGGCAACATTGTCGAGCTGATGCTGCTGGGTGGCAAGGCCGGTCTGGATGTGACGGCCATGGGCGAAGTATTCGACCGTGTGGTTCACCAGTGGCAAGCATGGACCGATCTGCTGAAGGTGCCTACCGCCCAGCTCCCTGCGTTTAGCGCCATGGCCAATGCTCCGGTTCCCCGCCCGGAGCAGGAATCAAAGACGGAGCACAGCCGTAAGCGGGTCTTGCTGGTAGAGGACGACCCCACGACCCTGATGATGACGGAGGGTTTGCTGAGCCACCTTCTCGGTTGCCGGGTCCACACCGCCGAAAATGGCGAGGATGGTCTGGCCCTGGCTCTGGAAGTCATGCCCCAGATCGTCATCACCGACTGGCACATGCCGGTCATGGACGGGGTCGAGTTCTGCCGCGCCCTGCGTGCCACCGAATGGGGACAGTCCATGTATGTGATCATGCTGACCGGCGAAGAGAACGAAAGCAAGATCATCGAGGCTTTCGAAGCGGGGGTCGACGATTACGTGACCAAACCGGTGCATGTCCGAGCCTTGAGCGCCCGAATGAGGGCGGCCCTGCATTACGTGAAGCTGCTCGAGGCCTGGGAGAAGGATCGGACACAGCTCAAGCAGTTTACGGCAGAGCTGGCGATCAGTAACCGGCGGCTGGAACATGCCGCGATGACCGACCCGCTGACCGAGCTACCCAATCGAAGGGCCGGCATGGAGTTGCTGAGCCGCTTCTGGAGTGCCTCCCAGCGCACGGGCCAACCGGTGGCAGCCCTCATGATCGATGTTGATTTCTTCAAGTCCATCAATGACCGATATGGTCACGCGATGGGTGATCGGGTCTTGCGGGAGGTGGCCAAGGCCATCCAGTCTGCAGCCCGCAAGGACGATAGTGTCAGCCGGATCGGCGGGGAGGAGTTCCTGGTGGTCTGTCACGATGCCGACCCCCGAGCGGCCCTGCTGGCTGCCGAGCGTCTACGGCGGATGGTCAAGGCGATGCAGATCCACATCGCTGGTATGGAGATCAAGATCTCGGTGAGCATCGGCGTGGCCAACCGGGAGAACGGCATGGACAATGAGGATGACCTGCTCCGGGCTGCAGACAAAGCCCTCTACGCCGCCAAGAAAGCCGGTCGGGACCGGGTTTGCCTGTTCGCCAACGGCAAGTCTCTCTGCACCGCCTGCACCAATGGTCAGCGCCAGGCGTGAAAGAGTCCGCCGAGATCATTGGTGATTTACGGCCGTCCAGTCGAGGCCGAAGCGTGACAGGTATTTGCGCAGCCGGTCAGCGTCGTTGGCCGTTTTCTTGTCCAAGCGGGATACGGCGAAAAGCTGTCGACCGGCATCCGAAAGGCTTGCCGCTTGCCGGCAAACAGCTATCACCGCGTTAAGCTGGCAGCGATCGAAGAGGTCGAGTTGCTCGGCCTGTTCGCCCAGGATAGCAGCGACCGCATCGGCCGGCCGGCGGCTGACCCAGCTGTGGCCAAGCCGCTCGATCTCCTCGATAACCAGCGCCTCGGTGATCCGTCCCGCTTCGGCCAGAGTCGCCATGCGCGTGACCGATGCCGAGAGTTCACGGAAATTGCCGCTCCAGACAGCGTCCGCCGAGCTGGCAAAGGCCAGATAGCGGCGGCGGGCTTCGACGTTGAAGCGCACGAGCTGATCATGGTCACGCGCATAACGTTCCAGCTCGTAATCGAGATTGGGCTCGATGTCCTCGGGCCGTTGAGCCAGGCCGGGCAGGTCGAAGGTCCACAGGTTGATGCGCGCATACAGGTCTTCGCGGAAATGCCCCTCGGCAACCCAATGGCGCAGGTCGCGATGGGTGCCGGCGATGAGCTGGAAGTCGCTCGTTACTTCCTGGTCGCCACCGAAGGGGAAGAAGCGCTTTTCCTCGATCGCCTTGAGTAGCATTGCCTGCTCGTCCAGTCCGAGTTCGCCGATTTCGTCTAGAAACAGCAATCCGCCATCGGCCGCTCGAAGGAGCCCGGGGCGTTCATTTTGCGCCCCCGTGAAGGCTCCCTTGACGTGGCCGAAAAGGCTGGACATGGCCGAATCGCCGCGCAAGGTCGCGCAGTTCACCTCGATGAAACGTCCGGCCAGACGCTGCTTCTGTCGCTTGAGTTCGTACACCCGGCGGGCGAGAAACGATTTGCCCGCACCGGTGGGGCCGATCAGCAGCATTGGCGACTTCGAGCGCCCCGCTACCCGTTCGATCTGCTCGATCATGCGGTTGAAACTGGCGTTGCGCGTGGCAATCCCGGATTTCAGGAAGCTCACCGTGTCGGCGCGCTCGCGCTGAAAGCGCTGCGCAATCTTGTTGTAGCGCGACAGGTCCAGATCGATGATCTCGTAGCTTCCGGCAGTATTCGCCACCTCCTTCTTGCGTGCCGGTGAGGTCTGCAGGAGTCGGGCCGGCAAATAGCGCGCTTCGGCCAGCAGGAACCAGCAGATCTGTGCGACATGGGTTCCTGTCGTGATGTGCAGCAGGTAATCCTCGTTCTCGGGGTCGAACGGGTAAGCGCGCGCGAAGTCGTGCAGCGTCGTGTAGACTTCCTCGAAATCCCAGGGGTCGCGCAGCTCGATCTCGACGCGGCAGACTTCGGTTTCGGGCGATATCGACTGGATGTCCGCCTGCACACTCTCGGCCAGCCCGCGGCTGCGTGCATCATGCAGCAACTCCAGACGATGAACGATCAGCTCCTCCTGCTGGCAGAGGGCGACCGTCGGCCGCCACTTCTCCCATCGTGCGCTACCCTTGCCACCGTAATCGAGTTGCGTACCGAGAAAACCGATGACGACGCTCCTCTTCATGTTGACTATCCTTAAAGATAAATATCGATTCCATATTCTAATAAAAGCCGCCCACTCCTGTTTTCACGGAAGCCGCAAATATCCTGGAGATCTCGCCAGATCAATGGCTTGAATGCAATGCCGCGGTTCTCCGAGAGGTTGGCACGAATTTCGCTGTGGAAGAGCTGTCGCAACATCGCTGCACGCCCACGGGCAGGGGATCAAAACCCCGCCGGTGCGCAGAGACCGGATTCCGGTCTGTCGTTTCTGTGCATGCCGCCACAGCGGGAAGGCGATAACGGGCGATCTCGTCGGGAGCTCGTCGGGTTCGATTCCCGGGTCGCCCCCATTGGATAGCTCAATCGGTTAGAGAAACTGACTCATCCTCAGTGTGTCGCGGGTTCGATTCCCGCTCCAAACTGTCTTTCCACGACAGCGTAAGCTAGCAGTACCCGTCGGTCGCGGGATGCGCAAGCTCCCGCTGCCGGTCCGGTCGGCGACTGTCCCGCACTGGCGGCACGGTGAGCAGGCGACGAAGCAGGAATGTCAGCCCTCCCCCGCGTGCCTCGGCACCAAGGGAGAAGCGCTGACTCCGGCAGGCCGCCACTCGCTTCCCCGCGAGTGCCGGGCAATCGGCCCAGCGGACCGGCATTGACCGGCAACAGAACAACAGCAAAGGAGAATGAACATGTTGAAGCGTTTCGTCGTGTTGAAGAGTGAACGGGCTGCCTTGTTCAAGGAAGGTGATTTCGAACGCATTCTCAGCGCTGGCCGTTACTACTTCTTCGACCCTGTGAACCGGCTCTCGGTCCAGAGCTGGAAGCTCGACGCTCCCATGCGCGACATCACGCTGGTCGACTACCTGCTTCAGCATCAGCCGCAGACCGTTGCGGAACATTTCGTCTGCATGGAACTGGGTGAGGACGAGGCAGGATTGCGCTATGAGAACAAGATCCTGGTCGAAGTGCTGGCGCCTGGGTCACGACGCATTTTCTGGAAGGGCCTGGCCGAGCATAGACTGGAAAAAGTCGATCTGCAGCAAGGCTATGAAGTCGGACCGCAACTGGCAGCGCACTTCCTGCAGCCGAGCCTGCGGGCGCACGCGGTGAGCGGCCTGGCCGGCCTGCTAATCGCGCAGGTGCCTGCCTACCACGTCGGCATTCTGCGCGTCGACGGCAAGGTGCAGCGATTGATGTCACCCGGCGTCGAGGTATTCTGGCGCTTCAACCGCGAAGTGCTGGTTGAACTCGTCGATATGCGTCTGCAGAACATGGAAGTGTCGGGCCAGGAAATTCTGAGCAGCGACAAGGTCGGCCTGCGCCTCAACCTTGCGGCTACCTGGCGCTATACCGACGTGCTGCTGGCGCACGAAAAGCTGGCAAAGCCAGTCGAACACCTGTATCGAGAACTGCAGTTCGGCTTGCGGGCCGCGGTGGGAACACGATCGCTCGACGAGCTGCTGGAAAACAAGCAGATCATCGACGAAGCAGTCAGCGCGCACGTGGCGCGCAAGCTGAACGGCTTCGGGATCGAGGTGAGCAGCATCGGCGTCAAGGACATCGTTCTGCCCGGCGAAATGAAGACCATTCTTGCCAAGGTGGTCGAAGCCGGAAAGCTGGCTGAGGCGAACGTCATTCGTCGCCGTGAGGAAACCGCGGCAACACGTTCGCTGCTCAATACCGCGAAAGTGATGGAAGGAAACCCGGTCGCGCTGCGTCTGAAGGAGCTGGAAACCCTGGAACGTGTGGCGGAACGAATCGACCGCATTTCGGTGTTTGGTGGCCTGGATCAGGTGTTGAGCGGACTGGTGAACATCAAGGGCGCGTGAGTCGCTTACCCTCTCGTGCGATGTAGGGAGAGAGCGAGCGGTGAAAACCTGAAAATGCGGTAATCAGAAAGTGTAGGTGAAATCATGAAAAGTGGAAAACAGCGCAAGCTGGAAATCAAGAGTGCCCGGTTACGGCGTACGACGCGCATTCAGAGCAGCCCCTCGCCACTGTCGGTTGACGTCTACTCTTCGGGCATCGTGTGGTGTGATACGACCCGCCTGGCTCGCCGCATCAGCTACGGGGCGCCTGCGTTCATCGAACGCGGTTATTACGTGGACATTGCTTTCCGGTGCAGGGATTGCGGCGTCGAGTGCGTCTGGACCGCAACGCAGCAAAAGTGGTGGTACGAAGTTGCCCAGGGCAATGTTGAAACGACCGCGGTACGATGCAGGCCTTGTCGTATCAAGGAACGCGAACGCAAGTCACAGGCCCGCCGTATGCAACAGGAAGGCCTGCAGAAGAAGCAGGCCGCCGACGATCAGTGAAAGAATTACGGAAATGGACTATCAACTCCTCGAAGTCGAAAACGGCAAACCGATCAAGATGTGGACGCAAGACGTTCCGGTTGAGGACGAAGCCCGCAAGCAGTTGATCGACACCGCCAGAATGCCCTTCATCTATCGGCACCTGGCGGTGATGCCAGATGTACACCTGGGCAAGGGTTCGACGATCGGCAGCGTCATCCCGACGCAGGGTGCGATCATCCCGGCTGCCGTCGGTGTCGATATCGGCTGCGGCATGATGGCCGCGTGCACGACGCTGCTGGCGACCGATTTGCCGGACAATCTGCAGGCGCTGCGTACGGCCATTGAGCGCGCCGTGCCGCACGGGCGAACGATGGGCCGGGGCCGGCGCGACGAAGGGTCATGGGATACGCCACCGGCAAGTGTCGATGCCATGTGGGCTGGTTTGATCGAAGGCTTTACACGCATCACCGACCGGCATCCTTGTCTCAAGAACACCAACAACCACAAGCACCTCGGCACGCTTGGTACCGGCAACCACTTCATCGAAGTCTGTCTCGACGAAGCGGATCGCGTCTGGTTCATGCTGCATTCCGGTTCGCGCGGCGTCGGTAATGCCATCGGTAGCCACTTCATCAAACTGGCACAGAAGGATATGCAGCAGCACATCTCCCATCTGCCGAATCGTGACCTCGCCTATTTTGAGGAGGGAAGCCAGCACTTCAACGAATACGTCGAAGCTGTCGGCTGGGCGCAGGATTTTGCGCGGCGAAATCGTCTGCTGATGATGCAGAACGTCATTGCGGCTACGCGTGGCGTGATTGCCAAACCGTTTGGCGCCAGCGTCGAGGCCGTAAACTGCCACCACAACTACGTCCAGCGCGAGACTCACTTTGGTGCGGAAGTATTGGTCACCCGCAAGGGGGCGGTCTCGGCACAGAAAGGCGAACTCGGCATCATTCCGGGTTCGATGGGCGCCAAGAGTTTCATCGTGCGCGGCCTGGGCAACAAGGAATCGTTTTGCTCCTGCAGTCACGGCGCCGGACGAACAATGAGCCGGAACGAAGCCCGACGCCGCTTCACCGTTGCCGACCAGGAGCGCGCCACCGCCCACGTCGAGTGCCGGAAGGATGCCGATGTGATCGATGAAATCCCGATGGCCTACAAGGATATCGATGCGGTGATGCACGCGCAGCGCGAACTCGTGGAGGTGGTACATACTCTGCGCCAGGTGGTGTGCGTCAAGGGTTGAGAGTTACTTTCTGGAACAAGAAGAAAGAATGAAGATGATTGAACTCGACGGATCGCACGGAGAAGGCGGCGGGCAAATTCTGCGTACCGCACTGACCTTGTCGATGATTACCGGAATACCGTTTCGCATCGAGCGAATTCGTGCAAGGCGCAGCAAGCCTGGCTTGTTGCGGCAGCATCTGACGGCGGTGAATGCCGCCGCGCAGATCTGCGGCGCACAGGTACAGGGGGCGGCACCGGGTTCACAAGCCCTGAGCTTTGTCCCTGGCAAGATTCGCGGTGACGACTACCGCTTTGCCATTGGCACGGCCGGTAGCTGCACCTTGGTACTGCAGACCTTGTTGCCGGCGCTGTGGTTCGCCGATGCACCGAGCACGCTGCGGATCAGCGGCGGAACCCACAATCCAGCGGCACCGCCACTCGATTTTCTGAGCCGTAGCTGGCTGCCGCTGCTCCTGCGCATGGGTGTGGAGATGGCCATCGAGCTGCTACGCCACGGCTTTTATCCGGCAGGCGGCGGTGAGCTGTACGCCAGGGTATGTCCGGTCTCGGCCCTGCAGTCCTTCGAGTTGCTGGAGCGTGGCGAGCTGCGCGCAGCGCGGGCGACGGCCATCGTCGCGGGGGTGCCCGTTGAGGTGGCCAAACGCGAGCTGGCGGAACTGGACTTGCAGCTCGGCGGGGTGCTGGGGGAATTGCAGCAGGAACTGCGTGCCCTGCCTTCGCGCGAGGGGCCAGGAAATGCTTTACTGGTTGAGCTGCAATACAGAGAAATCACCGAACTGTTCACTGCCTTTGGCGAAAAGGGTTTGCCGGCTGAAGTGGTGGCCAACCGTGTGGCGAAGCTCGCCCGGCATTTTCATGACAGCACTGCAGTGGTGGGCGAGCATCTGGCAGATCAGCTGGTCCTGCCGCTGGCACTCGCCGGTGCCGGGTCCTTCACCACGGTGAGGGTGTCTTCGCATCTGCAGACCAATGTGGAAGTGATCGGCAAGTTCCTGCCTGTCGAGTTTGTGCTCACCGAAACGGCAGGCGCGCACAGAATCTCGCTGCTTTGAACCATGCGCCCGCGGGCACCAGCGGGCCAGGCCCCCGGGCGCTTGCCGCATGCCATCAGACGGCCAGTTCATAGACCTGCTGCGCGCACACGATGTCGAAACCCGGCGCCCGGACATCAAAAGGCGGCGAGCGCTTCCATTCGGAATGTGCCTTTATTTAACGGATATGCGCGCCAGGGGAGCGATTGCCTGCCCGAGTGCGCAGCCTCATCGCCAACGGTTAAGCAGTTGGCGACCAAGCGGGCACCATGCGGGTGCTGGGCAGCACTGTGGAAAGCAAGCTCAACCTGTAATAGTCGAGCGCAACTTCCGTACCCTGAAAACCACCTTCCTGAAAACTCACCCGATCTTCCTTCCCGTGCAAGGCCGAGCGGACCAAGGCGCATGCCTTCGTGGCAATGCTCGCCATGAAGATCACGCGGCGGTTTGAAACCGATCTGTACCGGACCTTCGGCAGCACCGAAGACGACCCCGCCGCCATCACTCCGGACGACGCCTTGGTGGCGCTCGGACGATTGACCTATCTCTTCAGCACCGGCCGTAACGGTCAGCGTCACCCGCATTCGCCACACCCGGAAGATCAACAGGCCCAAATCCTCGAGTTCATCGGCCTGTTCTTCCCGCTCAAGGAAAAAGCCGACAAGCTACGCCGCGTAGGCAGGCGCCGATTTCACGGAATTGGATATTTTTTACTAGCAGCCTGTCGGACTTTACCCTTGCCGCCCGCTGAATATGCTACAATCATAGCCGTTCCAGGACCGGAGGTCCGGCATGTCCCAATTCATCGTCACCGATCGCAAGACCGACTACCTGCTGCCGC
>NZ_JDST02000065.1:0-10814 GCF_000584975.1 Candidatus Accumulibacter cognatus
CCTGAGTCATAAGAGACTAATGACAAGGAGCAGGTCGAGCCGATGCTGGCGACGCTCAAGGCGCAGGCCGACGCGCTCGGTGCCGTGAACTGCCTGATCGCCGATACTGGCTTCTGCAGCGAGAAGAACATCCAGGCGTGCGAGGCGGCCGGGATCGAGCCGCTGATCGCGGTGGCTCGCGACGAGCACCATCCGGGCTGGCGGGAGCGCCACAGCGAACCGGCGCCCCTGCCCAAGAATGCCACACCCGTGCAGACCCTGTCCCATCGTCTGAAGACCCAGGCCGGACGAGCGCTCTACGCTTTACGCAAGCAGACGGTCGAGCCGGTCTTCGGCATCATCAAATCGGTGATGGGCTTCCGCCAGTTCTCGCTGCGCGGTTTGAAGAAGGTCACCGGCGAGTGGACCCTCGTCTGCCTCGCGTGGAATTTAAAGCGTATGGCCGCATTGCGTCCACAGTAGGGAAAAACGAGGGGAAACCCTCGAAAAAACCGGAAAATCGTGAAACTCCGGCCTTTTCATCCCGCATTGTGAAATTTTCGGGTTTTCCCTGCCCTAAGTCCGACAGGCTGCTAGAAAAGTCTTCCGGCATTCCAGCAGCGATCCGAGGAGGAATTCAGCCCTGTGATTGTCGGAGAACTTATCCGAGACCGCTTAGCGATTTCGGCGGAGATCAGCAGGCGTCTCATTGATTCCACGTGTCTTCGTGGCTTTCCGCACGGCGTACCGCGTGCGGCAATGCTAGGCTGTCATCGGATCAAAGGTTGGCGAGGTGGCTGGAATGGCCCTGCCAACCACTGATTCGGGTGTTAATTCAGCAGGAAAAGCAAACAGACTTTCCATGGGTATTCCGTTACTGATCATGACTGGAACTTCCGCCAATGGCTTGCCGAGAAATTTGAAAAATAAGCCTAACTTTTTGGATGGACACTCATTATAATGATGCTGCGCTGCAACAAAACCCTGACTCACAAGGTCGCGGTTGACGGCTTGCAGTGTTTGGCGTTGCCAGTTATTCAGGAGTACTCGTATGAAAGCACCAAAAATTTTGCCGTGGATTGCCCACAAAACGGGCATCAGCGAAGAACTTGCGCTTAAACTTTGGCGCCGTGCGGCTGGGGAAGCCGAAACCATTGCCGGCTGCTGCGACAGCTCGGATTTTTGTCACCTGGCCATGGAACGTTTTATCGACTTCGCGGAAGCCGAGGGCACATCCTCTGTGGTGCGTCAAACGGCTAGGCCCAGGAGTTGCGTTTCCTGGCTGTGGCGCCACCAGAACCGGATCTCGAAACTGAATATGATTACCCTCGAGAACATCATCAGACTGAGCCTGTCCAACTGGACCGGCGTGTTTCCAGGTCCGCGCCGCACTGCCTGAGAACCTCGGCGACGAGCAGACCAACAGAGCGCAGGCTTGTCAGTGACGCACAACGACCGGCAAGGCAATCTGCAGAGACTCTGCAATTTGCACTGCTAATGCGGCAGCTTCGCTCTGTGTCGGCAGTTGCGCGAGACGAACGGTGTAATCGTAACCGCTGTCGGCATTCGCTCTCGGCATGATCCGGACCGGGTAACCAGCGGTGCGTGCACGATCGTACAAAGACAAGGTTGCCGCTTCGCTATCGAGCGTTGCCAGCTCGACTACCCACCGACCACGACGCGTGGCGTGGCGGTCGGCGACCTGCGACATGCCTGTTGGCACGGCAACAGGGGGCGGAGCTGCCGGTAGCGCGGTCTGCGCCGCCAGCGATGCTAGCTGGCTGGCAGTGACTACCTCGATCGGTGCCGGTGCATCACCTTTTGGTGCCAGATAGCAGCTTGGTGCAGTATCTATCTGCAGCGCCTCTGCCAAGGGGTGCAGCACCACAATACTTCCCTCCAGCAAACAAATGCGGTCACTTTCCGCATCGACTCTGCCCAGGACATCGGTTCCCCTGATTCCCGCAGTCAGCGTGCCGACGCGCAAATTGACAGCTCGCTGCCGATGATTCCTGTTAAAGGCGCTGGTACTGAAACGCACAGCACCTTGCTGGACATCGAGAGCGGCCGTAAACACCTGCGCTTCACGTACGCCAAGTGCGTTCAGGTCGAGTTGGCTGTCAGCAGCCATTCCGACCGTGCTGCCATCGCCCAGTCGAATTCTGACCCTGGCCCTAGGGCCGCTGATCACCCGGTCGCGATTCTGCAGAACCATCCCTGGTGTCAGCTCCTGCCGGACGCCGAGTCGCTCAAGCCAGGCAGGCATGAGCACTCCGTCGACGATGGCGTCTGCTCTTGTTACTGCGCTTGTCGTCTGCGGCAGCAGACTCCCGGTAAGCATGGCGAAAAGAGCGCAGATACAATGCCTGTTCATTGACAGTTCCTTGCGGCCAGGGGAAAGGGGCATTCTATCATTGTGCAAAGCGCGACTGCCTGCACTGCACTGTCAACATGCTCAACATGCGCGAGCTGTGGAGCTGGCTTGCGTTTGTCCGCGCAGCGGCTAGACTGCCGCAATGCAAGCAGACTTGAGTGACGAACGACTGATGCTGGCCTATCGTGCGGGTGATGCAGATGCGTTCACAACGCTCTATCGTCGTTATCGCGGCTCGCTCTATCGCTATCTGGCGCAGCAATGCGGCGACCCGGCGGTAGCCGAAGAGCTTTATCAGGAAGTCTGGATCAAGGTGGTCAAGGCCCGTGCCGACTACCAGCCTCTAGCCCGTTTTTCGACATGGGTTTTCCGGATCGCGCGCCACCGGCTGATCGATCACTACCGAAAACATTCTCCACAAGCGCTGGCGCAGTTGGCGCCGAACGCTGACGATCAAGATCAGGTCGATGATTTGATTGCCTGCCTGCCGGCTCCCGGCCATGAGACGCCGCACGCCTTGCACGAGCGGCACCATGCGGCGCACAGGATCAACATGGCGCTGGCGGCGTTGCCACCAGCCCAACGCGAAGTCTTTCTACTCGCCGAAGAGGGTGGACTGACCCTGGAGGAAATTGCCGTCGCCACCGACAGCGGCCGCGAAACGACCAAGAGCCGGTTGCGCTATGCGCTGACCAAACTCAGACACTCGCTGCAGGATCTGTTATGACTGAGCACTCTCAGGACTCTCCGAGCGATCCGCAACTCTCCCGATTGTATCGAGAGTATGCAACTGAGCAACCGTCGCGTGCTACGGACGAGCGCATTCTCGCTGCGGCACGGGCGGCTCTTGCCGAATCGCCGGCGAACCCACATCGCGACACCTGGTGGTTGCGCTGGCGCGCACCACTGGCCCTTGCCACGACCTTGCTGCTGACCATCACCCTGGCTTTGCTGCAGGAGCGGCAGCCAGGTGGTCTGCAGGAGGCACCGAAACTGCAGCAGGAAGCCCCGCCAGCGCGACATGAGGCGCCGAGTCGTGGCGTCCGCGAGCAGGCCGGTTCCGCTGCCGCTCCTGAACCGGCCAGGGCAACCGCGCCACCTCCACAGCCCAGCGAAGCGCACGGCAAATCGGCAAAGCCCTCGGTCAGCGCTGGCGAGAGCGACCGTCCATCGAAATCCGACATTGTTGCCGAACCAGGGCTAGCCGCAACCCCGCCGAGCAAGTCCTTGCCCGCCGCGGCACCGGCGGCGCCAGCCGTGCTGGACAGCGCTCCCTCGCCCGCTGCCACGGTCAGCGACAACCAGACGGCGAAGCGTATCGACTCAGCTCCTGCAGCCGAGCGAGCGGCGGCGCCAGCACTGGCCAAGACCGAAAACGGCCGCAGCGCCAACGTTTGGCTCGATGAAATCCGTGCACTGCGACGCGATGGCAGGCACCGGGAAGCCGAACGGCAACTGCAGGAGTTTCGTCGGGCGAACCCGGATTACCCGCTACCGGAAGAATTTCGTCAATGAATTGACCCCGTTTACCGGCGGCGGGCGTTTACATGGTCATCACATCACCCAAGGAGTCCCTCATGAAAAAACTCGCCGCCTTCTTCGCTGCCCTGCCGCTGGCCGGCTGCATCAGCATTGCCGACGCCGGCGCACTGGTCGACGTCGGCATCATCGACCGCAGCAGTGGTCAGGCGTTGGAGGTCTATCGCCACCACGGCCGCCTGTACGTGGTCGGGACTCCCGGTAACCGCTACGCGGTGATGTTGCGCAACAAGAGCAGCGGTCGTGTGCTGACCGTGCTCTCGGTTGACGGCATCAATGCACTCAGCGGCCAGACTGCCGCCACCTCACAATCAGGTTACGTCCTGGTGGCGCGACAATCCGCCGAGATCTCCGGCTGGCGCAAGAGCATGGACGATGTGGCAGCGTTCTACTTCACCAGCGTTGCCGACAGCTATGCCGGCCGCACCGACCGCCCACAGAACGTCGGAGTGGTTGGCGTCGCCGTCTATCGGGAAGCCGAGCCATTGCCGCCGCCGCAGGTCACGACGCCGTCGCGGGAGCGCGACGACGCTCCTGCTGCCGATAGGGCGACATCGAGCACCGCGGCCAGGGCGGTTGCGCCGGCGCCTTCGCAAGCACCCGGCAAGCTGGCGGAGAGTCAGGGTCGTCTGGGCACCGGCCATGGCGAGCGCATCAGCGCGCCGACGCAATACACCGAGTTTCGACGTGCCAGTGACGCTCCCTCCGAAGTGCTGACCATTCATTACGACAGCTATAGCAATCTGCTCGCCCAGGGCATCATTCCACGGCCGCCCCGGCAACAGCCGACACCAAATTCGCTTCCGAACCCCTTTCCGGGCGGCTTCGTCCCCGATCCGCGGAACTGAACCGCTTTGCGATCTCCCGATCAGGGCAAGCCCAAGCACGTATGCGTATAATCCGCGCTTCAGCCTCTTTCTGGATTGTGACCGGCCATGCAGGAAAAGTATCAACCCGCGGACGTGGAAATCGCTGCTCAGGACTTCTGGAACCGGAGCGGTGCGGCGCGCGCCATCGAGGACATCAACCGGCCCAAGTACTACTGCCTGTCGATGTTCCCCTATCCTTCGGGCAAGCTGCACATGGGGCACGTGCGCAATTACACGATCGGCGACGTTCTCGCACGCTTCCACCGGATGCTCGGCGATAACGTCATGCAGCCGATGGGTTGGGACGCTTTTGGCATGCCCGCGGAAAATGCGGCCATCCAGAACAATGTGCCGCCGGCGCAATGGACCTACGCCAACATCGATTACATGAAGACGCAACTCAAGCGTCTGGGTTTTGCGATCGACTGGGAGCGCGAGCTCGCCACCTGCCGACCCGAGTACTACCGCTGGGAGCAATGGCTGTTCACCCGTCTGTACAACAAAGGGCTGATCTACCAAAGGCTGGGAACGGTCAACTGGGATCCGGTCGAGCAGACCGTACTGGCCAACGAGCAGGTGATCGATGGGCGTGGCTGGCGTTCGGGTGCGCTGATCGAGAAGCGCGAGATCCCGATGTACTACATGAAGATCACCACCTACGCCGAGGAACTGCTGGCCGACCTCGACCAGCTCGACGGCTGGCCGGAACAGGTTCGACTGATGCAGAAAAACTGGATCGGCAAGAGCACTGGCGTACGCTTTGCCTTTCCCTATGAACTCGATGGTCAGCCCGGCCAGCTGTGGGTATTCACCACGCGTGCTGACACGATCATGGGTGTCACCTTCTGTGCCGTCGCCGCCGAGCATCCACTAGCCAGCTATGCGGCGGCGCGCGACCCCAGGGTGGCGGCTTTTGTCGAGGAATGCAAGCAGGGTGGCGTCGCCGAAGCGGACCTGGCAACGATGGACAAGAAAGGCCTGCCGACCGGCATTTTCGTCACGCATCCGCTGAGTGGCGAACAGATCGAGGTATGGATCGGCAACTACGTGCTGATGAGCTACGGCGACGGCGCGGTGATGGCGGTGCCGGCGCACGACGAGCGCGACTTCGCCTTTGCCAGGAAATACGGATTGCCGATCAAACAGGTGATTGCCGTGGCGGGCGAGACCTTCTCGCTCGATGGCTGGCAGGAATGGTACGCCGACAAGCAGCGCGGCGTCTGCGTCAACTCCGGAAATTACGACGGCCTGGATTGCAAAACGGCAGTCGAAGCCATCGCCGCCGACCTCGCCGCCCAAGGTCTGGGCGAGAAGAAGGTCCAGTTCCGCCTGCGCGACTGGGGAATTTCCCGGCAGCGCTACTGGGGCTGCCCGATTCCGATCATCCACTGTACGACCTGCGGCGACCTGCCGGTGCCTGACCAGGACCTGCCGGTGGTCCTGCCGGAAAACATCACGATTGGCGGCGCCGGTTCGCCACTCGCCAGGATGCCCGAATTCTACGAGACGACCTGCCCCGGATGCGGCGGCAAGGCAAGGCGCGAAACCGACACCATGGATACCTTCGTCGAGTCTTCGTGGTATTTCCTGCGTTATTGCTGTCCGGACAATGATCACGCGATGGTCGACGAGCGCGTGGCCTACTGGTGCGCGGGCGGCATAGACCAGTACATCGGCGGCATCGAACACGCCATCCTGCATCTGCTCTACTCGCGCTTCTGGACCAAGCTGATGCGCGACCTCGGCCTGTTTGGCGAGCACCGGCTCGACGAGCCCTTTGCCCATCTGCTGACGCAGGGCATGGTCGTGGCACCGACTTTCTACCGCGAGGACAGCCATGGCAAGAAACAATGGCTCAATCCCGCCGAGGTCGACGCCGTGCATGACGAACGTGGCCGGGCCGTTGGCGCGACGCTGCGAGCCGATGGCCTGCCAGTGATCGTCGGCGGTATCGAAAAGATGTCGAAGTCGAAGAACAACGGCGTCGATCCGCAGGCGCTGATCGAACAGTTCGGCGCCGACACCGCGCGCCTGTTCATCATGTTCGCGAGTCCGCCGGACCAGTCGCTGGAATGGTCCGACGCCGGCGTCGAAGGGGCATTCCGATTCCTCAAGCGACTCTGGCGATTCGTCTACGAGCATGTCTCGGCGGGCCCGGTGGCGCCGACCCCGGCTGCCCATTTGTCTACCGAACTGCAAGGCCTGCGTCGGCAGTTACACCAGACGATCGGCAAGGTTGCCGACGATTACGGGCGGCGCAAGCAGTTCAATACCGCCATTGCCGCAGTCATGGAGCTGCTCAACGCTTATGCCCGCATCACCGACGACTCGGCCGCCGCACGCGCCGTCAGGCAGGAAACGCTCGAAGCGGTGACGCTGATGCTCAACCCGATCGTGCCGCATATCTGCGAAGCGCTCTATGCTGCCTTGAGACCCGGCCACACGCTCTCCGGCCAGGCCTTTCCGAAACCTGACGCAAGCGCGCTGGTGCAGAACGAAATCGAACTGGTTCTGCAGATCAACGGCAAGCTGCGCGGCAGCCTGCGGGTGCCAGCGGCTGCTGACCGGGCGAGCATCGAAAGCGCTGCGCTGGCCTCTGAAACGGCACAGAAGCATCTGGCCGGCACAGCGCCCAGAAAACTGATCATGGTTCCCGGTCGCCTGGTCAATATCGTCACCTGAAACTTTGCGAAAGCGTCCGATGCGTGCAGCGCTATATTCGGTGGGGCTGGGTCTGGTGCTGATACTGTTCGCCGGTTGCGGTTTCCAGTTGCGGGGCGCTTATTCGCTGCCCTACGAAAGTCTTTTCATTGCCATGCCCGACTATTCGGTCATCGCCGTCAATCTCAAGCGCGCCATCCGCGCCTCGGGAACGACGCGCGTGGCGCTGACGGCAAGCGATGCACAGGCGACCCTGGTCCCGGGAGCCGAGTCTCGCGACCGTGTGATTCTCTCGGTATCGGGCTCGGGCCGCGTCAGCGAACTGCGCCTGCGTTACCTCTACACCTATCGGATCACCGATGACAAGGGCCGCGACCTGGTCACGCCGAGCAGCATCGAACTGGTCCGCGACCTCACTTACGATGACTCCAACGTGCTGGCCAAGCAACAGGAGGAGAAGCTGCTCTGGCGCGACATGGAGAATGACCTGGTGCAGCAGTTGATGCGCCGGCTGGCTGCCAGCAAACCGGTGTTTGCAGCGGCTCCCGAGTAAGGTAGCCGGGCATGCATCTCAAGGGCGATCAACTCGCCGCTCATCTCGAACGCGATCTGCAGCCGGTCTATCTGGTCCATGGAGACGAACCTCTGCTGATCATCGAAGCGGCCGATGCCATCCGCGCCGCAGCCCGTCGACGAGGTTTCGATGAACGCGAAGTGCTGACCGCGATGGCCGGTTTCAACTGGAACGACCTCTACCATGCCGCAGGAAACATGTCTCTGTTCGGGGGTCGCACGCTGATCGACCTGCGTGTCCCGACCGGCAAGCCGGGGCGCGAGGGCAGCGCAGCCCTGCAGGAGTATTGCGCGCGCCCCTCTCCGGATTCGCTGCTGCTGGTGACCATGAGCGAAGTCGACTGGCGGGACGAGAAATCCGCATGGATGGGCGCTATGGCTAGCGCCGGGGCAGTAGTCAAGCTGCTCTCGCCGGCGCTGGCCGAATTGCCGGCGTGGCTGGCTGTCCGCCTTCACCGCCAGCAGCAAAGCGCTACCGCCGATGGCCTGCGGTTCATTGCCGAGCGGGTCGAAGGCAATCTACTGGCGGCGCATCAGGAAATCCTCAAGCTCGGTGTACTCTACCCGCCCGGCGCCCTGAGCCTGCAGCAGATTCGCGAGGCAGTGCTCAACGTCGCCCGTTACGACCTTGACGGTCTGCGTGAAGCGATGCTTGCCGGCGATGTAGCGCGCCTGACGCGTACCCTCGATGGCCTGCAGCAGGAAGGGGAAGCACCGCTCCTGGTACTCTGGGCGATGACCGAGGAAGTGCGCCTACTGGCGCAAATCGGCGCAGGACTCGCGCGATGCCAGCCGCTGGACGCACTGTTGAAGGATGCACGGCTATGGGGCACGCGCCAGGTACTGATCAAACGCGCGCTGCAGAGGGTCGACGGTGAGCGCGCCGCCGCCGCCCTGGTGCACGCCGCGCGCATCGACCGGATGATCAAGGGCATCGCTGGCGGCGATGTCTGGGACGAGTTCCGACAACTGAGCCTGCGCATCACCGCCGCCTGAAGCACCGCGTTGTCTCGAGCTTCAACGGCCGTTGTCGCTTTCCAGGTCGACCGAGGCGGTGTCCGGTGCCAGATGTTCCCATGCGCAACCGGCAGTTTCCTGGCGCACGTCATTGAGCCCGCGGCTGAATTTGCTCTGCACGAGGCATTCACCCTGACCATCCTCGCAGACCACCACCAGGCGCAACTCGGTATCGACCATCCGCTCACCATCCCAGTAGCTGCAGGTCGCGCAAACTTTCACTTCAGCAGGCAGTATCAGTTTCTTGTTCATGATCGGCGCAGACAAATGACAATAGGTCTGAGAGTGCATTCCTTTGCAGTGGTTCCGTTGACGCATGCACTCAGACGGTGGCTATAATCGATCCTTCCCCCCAACAGAGAAGTCTCATGGATATCGAGCAGTACATGCAGACCGTTGGCCACCGTGCCCGCGCCGCATCGCGGCTGATCGCACGTGCCGACAGCCAGGCCAAGAACATGGCGCTCTACCGCATCGCCACGGCGATCCGGCGCGAGTGTGACACGCTGCTTACCGCCAATCACGATGACCTGGCTGCAGCGCGTGCCGCCGGCCTCGAACCGGCCCTGCTTGATCGCCTGGCGCTGTCGGCGAAAAGCGTTGCGGCGATGGCTGAGGGCATCGAACAGGTTGCCGCCTTGCCCGACCCGGTCGGCGAAATCAGTGATTTGAAGTTCCGGCCAAGTGGCATCCAGGTCGGCCGCATGCGCGTGCCGCTGGGGGTGATCGGGATCATCTACGAGGCCCGCCCGAACGTCACTGCCGATGCCGCGGCCTTGTGCCTGAAGTCCGGCAACGCCTCGATCCTGCGTGGCGGTTCGGAGGCGATCCGCTGCAACCAGGCGATCGCCGCGCTGGTACAGGAAGGGCTCGCCAGCGCCGGTCTGCCGGCAAATGCCGTACAGGTGATCGAGACCACCGACCGCGCCGCAGTCGGTCACCTGATCAGGATGCGCGAATTCGTCGACGTGATCGTTCCGCGCGGCGGCAAGGGATTGATCTCGCGCCTGCTGGCCGAGGCCCGCGTGCCGATGATCCAGCATCTCGACGGCAACTGCCATGTGTATCTTGACGACGCCGCCGACCCCGAAAAGGCGCTGCAGATTGTCGAGAATGCCAAGACGCAGCGCTATGGCACCTGCAATACCGCCGAGTCGCTGCTGCTGGCGCGTTCGGTCGTCGCCGGCCTGCTGCCACCGATCGCTGCGATGCTGACGCAGAAGGGCGTCGAGATTCGCGGTTGTCCGGAAACCGTCGACCGCGTCAGGGAAGCTCGGGCGGCCAGCGAAGAAGATTACGCCAGCGAGTTTCTGGCGCCGATCATTTCGGTCAAGGTAGTGGCCGGCCTCGACGAAGCGATCGAACACATCAATCGCTATGGTTCGCATCACACCGACGCCATCATCACCGAGAACTACACGTCGGCGATGCGCTTTCTGCGCGAAGTCGACTCGGCTTCGGTGATGGTGAACGCCTCGACGCGTTTTGCGGACGGCTTCGAGTACGGACTGGGTGCCGAAATCGGCATCTCGACCGACAAGATTCATGCGCGTGGTCCGGTCGGTCTGGAAGGGCTGACCAGTCAAAAATGGATCGTTCTCGGTAACGGCGAGGTGCGCGCCTGACGGTCATGACTTTTCCACCCCCGATCATGAAAGTCATAACCCATGATCTGAGGTTCCCTCGGTATTTCGTCTTCCAAAGGGAGGGGAGAGGTGGCCCCGGAAATTCGGACAGGAGGATAAGTGGTAGCCTTGCCCCCACGAACGGCTGCGGAAGCGGCCCCAACAGGAGCAAGAGCA
>NZ_JDST02000065.1:10845-11091 GCF_000584975.1 Candidatus Accumulibacter cognatus
CCGGCATTCAAGGCACAAGTGGCCCTGGCGGCGCTGAAGAGCGACAAGACGCTAGCGGAGCTGGCGCAGCAGTATGACCTTCACCCGAATCAGATCACGGACTAGAAGCGGCAACTGACGGAGCGTGCGGTGCAGGTTTTTGGGGACACCGGCAGCCCGACGAACAGCGATCCTGACCTGACGAAGCTGCACGCCAAGATCGGCCAGTTGACGCTGGAAAACGATTTTTTAGAACATGCGCTCACC
>NZ_JDST02000065.1:11132-11840 GCF_000584975.1 Candidatus Accumulibacter cognatus
CCCTGCTGGGGCTGGCGCGTTCGACCGCCTACTACACGCCCCGCGAGGTCTCAGCGGAGGACTTGGCGCTGATGCGCCGGATAGACGAGTTACATCTTGATCACCCGTTCGCCGGCGCCCGCATGTTGCGCGATCTACTCCGCCCCGAGGGCTTCGAGGCCGGGCGCAAGCACATCGGCACCCTGATGGCGCGCATGGGGATCGAAGCCCTCTATCGGAAGCCCCACACCTCTCGTCGGCAGCGGGGGGATGAAATCCATCCCTACCTCCTGCGCGGCCTCGCGATCGAGCGGCCCAATCAAGCGTGGGCGGCGGACATCACCTACATCCCGATGCGCCGAGGCTTTCTCTACCTGTTCGCCGTGATCGACGGGTTCTCGCGGCGGGTCCTTGCCTGGCGGCTTTCCAACACCTTGACGACCGACTTCTGTCTGGACGCGGTGCGGGAAGCCATCCACCGCCACGGCTGCCCGGAGATCTTCAACACTGATCAGGGTGGCCAATTCACCAGCGGCGAATTCACCGGTTTGCTCAAGGCGCACGACATCCGGATCAGTATGGACGGCAAGGGGTCCTGGCGGGACAACGTCTTCGTCGAGCGCCTGTGGAAAAGCGTCAAGTACGAAGAGGGGTATCTCAAGGCCTATGACAACGTCGCCGATGCGCCAGCCAACCTGGCCACGTATCTGCGTTTCTACAACGAGCGAC
>NZ_JDST02000066.1:0-28813 GCF_000584975.1 Candidatus Accumulibacter cognatus
CCGAAACGCATAAAGAGCCATCGACAAATGTACGGTCAGAAGCAGGAAAAAATGCTGATTACATATTTCTTCCCGTGGTGGGGTGAGTCATCCAGACCGACCACGACGGGCGCGAAAATTCAAAAATTCACAGCCTCTGAGGCCTGAGGTTTGGGTGGTGGAACCGCCTGACGGCGTTCCACCCCACCGTTAAACCTGGCCTGGAAAGCGGCGCAGCGCCTGAACGATTTCGTCGACAGTCGTTGGTCTGACCAGCCGCGCAAGTTCCCGTCCCTGCTCGATAAAGATCAGCGTCGGCCACAGTTTGACCCGAAACGAACGACCCAGGCGGCGCCCCGGACCATCCTCGATCTTGACATGCGGCAAGTTCGGGTAGGCCGCCAATGCAGCTTCAAGCAGGGGCTGCACCGCGAGACAGTAGCCGCACCACGGCGTCCCGAATTCGATCAGCGCCGGACCCGGCAGCGAATCGATCTGCGAACGCGAAGGTTCGACGGCTGCAAATTGCCGGTTCATTCTGGTCCCCTGTGCCGGTGATTCATATGGTGCCCGCATCGCGCAGGGCACCGATCTCGATGGCCGAGTAGCCGAGCCGCATGAGCATCGCGTCGGTGTGTTCGCCGAGTGCCGGTCCCAGCCATTCGGTGCTGCCCGGCGTCTCCGAGAGCTTGGGAACAATGCCCGGGATCTTGAATGGCCTGCCGTCGGGCAGGGTGGCCGATTCGATCATTTGCCGGGCCAGATACTGCGGATCGGCGACAATGTCGGCGATCGAGTAGACGCGCGAGGCTGGGACTTCGGCAGCGGTGAGGACGCCAAGCACCTCGGCTTCGTCATGCGTGCTCGTCCAGGCGTCGATGGCCGCGTAGAGTTCGCTGCGGCGGGCATCGCGACCGGCATTGTCGGCAAGTTCTGCATCGTTGGCCAGATCGTCGCGACCGATCGCTCCCATCAGGCGCTTGAAGATCGCATCGCCATTGGCACCAATCGTCACATGCCTGCCGTCGCGAGTGCGGTGGGTGTTCGAAGGAGTGATGCCGGGCATGATGTTGCCGGTACGCTCGCGAATGAAGTCGAAGACGTCGAACTCGGGCAGCAGTGATTCCATCATCGCGAACACCGCTTCGTACAGCGCGACATCGACCACCTGTCCACGGCCGCCGTTACCGTCGGTGTCACCCCGCTCCTTGTGGCGAAGGGCCATCAAGGTGCCGATCACTCCCCAGAGTGCGGCAATCGAATCGCCAATCGAAATTCCGGTCTTGACCGGAGGCCGATCGGGGAAACCGGTCACGTAACGCAGTCCGCCCATCGATTCGCCGATCGCACCGAAGCCGGGTTGCTGCGCCATCGGGCCATTCTGGCCAAAACCCGAAAGACGCAGCATTACCAGTCCGGGATTGATTGCCGACAGGGCATCCCAGCCAAGCCCGAGCTTTTCGAGTACGCCGGGGCGGAAGTTTTCGACGACGATGTCGGCCTCGGGAATGAGCTTGCGGACAATCTCACGCCCCGCCGGATGCTTGAGATTCACCGTCAGCGATTTCTTGTTGCGCGATTGCACATACCACCACAGAGAGGTACCTTCGTAGAGTTTGCGCCATTTGCGCAGGGGGTCGCCGCCGTCTGGCGATTCGATCTTGATCACCTCGGCACCGAATTCGGCGAGAATGCGTGCGGCGAAAGGGCCGGCAATCAGGCTGCCGAGTTCGATGACCGTCAGGCCGGCAAGTGGTTTGTTCGATGGGTTCATGAATCAGTCCTGGAAGAACAAAGCCCCCTTGCGGGGGCTTTGTCAATACGGCAGGGCAGTCAAGGCACTGCCTACATGCGGGCAATCATCGCGTCGCCGAACTCGGAGCAGGACACCTCGGTCGCACCATCCATCAGACGCGCAAAATCGTAGGTCACGACCTTGTCGCCAATCGCCGCTTCCATTGCCGTGATGATCAGGTCGGCGGCTTCGATCCAGCCGAGGTGACGCAGCATCATCTCGGCAGAGAGGATCAGCGAACCCGGGTTCACCTTGTCGAGGCCGGCGTATTTCGGCGCGGTGCCGTGCGTGGCTTCGAAGCAGGCATACTGGTCGGAGATGTTGGCACCCGGAGCGATGCCGATACCGCCGACCTGTGCAGCCAGTGCATCGGAAATGTAATCGCCGTTCAAGTTGGTAGTGCAGATCACGTCGTATTCCGCCGGGCGCAGGAGGATCTGCTGCAGGAAGGCATCAGCGATCGAGTCCTTGATGACAATCCCATTGGGAAGTTTGAGCCATGGTCCGCCGTCGATCTCGACCCCCCCGAACTCATTCTTGGCAAGGGCGTAGGACCAGTCACGGAAGGCCCCTTCGGTGAACTTCATGATGTTGCCCTTGTGTACGATGGTGACCGAGCGACGCTTGTTGGCGATCGCGTATTTGATCGCGGCACGCACCAGACGCTCGGTGCCCTCCTTCGAAATCGGCTTTATGCCGATGCCGGAAGTGGCCGGGAAGCGGATCTTCTTGACCCCCATCTCGTCCTGCAGGAACCTGATGACCTTGTTGCAGCCATCCGAACCGGATTCCCATTCAATGCCGGCGTAGATATCCTCGGTGTTCTCGCGGAAGATCACCATATTGGTCTTCGAGGGATCCTTGAGCGGCGAGGGAACGCCGCGGAAGTACTGGATCGGGCGGACGCACTGGTAGAGGTCGAGTTCCTGACGCAAGGCCACATTCAGCGAACGGATGCCGCCACCGACCGGAGTAGTCATCGGCCCCTTGATCGACACCGAGTATTCCTTGAGCGTGTCGAGGGTCTCGGCCGACAACCAGACGTCTGAACCGTACATCTGGGTCGATTTTTCGCCAGCGTACACTTCCATCCAGTGGATCTTCTTGACGCCGCCATAGGCCTTGGCAACTGCCGCATCGACGACCTTGATCATCACCGGCGTAATGTCGACGCCGATACCGTCGCCTTCGATGAACGGGATGATCGGGTGATCGGGGATGGCTTCCCCCGGAATGATTTTCTGGCCGCCCTGCGGGATTTTGATCAGACTTGCGCTCATGCCGACTCCATATAGTGTGATTTGCTTGTGGCCGATTCGGGCGTCAACAGCGGTGTTGTGCAGCTCTCTGCAGTGACTCGGAGCCCGAAGATCGAACGATGCTGCGTACGTGGGCACGCGGGATCTGTCTGAAGCCAATTCGCCTGCGGCACCACTCGCGATTATGTCGCAAACGCAGGTGATTTGCCAACATATTCAGGGCCGGAGAAGCACCTGGCCTGCTCGCCTGCGGCGACTGGCGACGGTGTGGTGCGGCGCAGCACGGCGGGTGCTACAATCATTCCACGTCAGATCATCGGGCTCAATTCATGGACATTTCGACTGTTGCAAACGTGCTCGCCCAGCGTATTGCCGAGGCGATGATCGATGGCTTCAACCGGCACTATCGACTGATCCGTCGCTACGGTCAGCAAGCCAAGCTGCTGTTCGAAAGTGCCGACTGGAAGGGCGTCCATGATGCCGTTCGCGAACGGATTCGTTCCTACGATGACCGCGTCAGCGAGACTGCCGAGCTGCTGTGTGCCAACTTCGGTGCCGCGTCGCTGGACGATGCTACCTGGCAGCAGCTCAAACTGTTCTATATTGGACAATTGATCAACCACAAGCAGCCTGAACTTGCGGAGACCTTCTTCAATTCGGTATGTTCGAAAATCCTGCACCGCACGTATTTCAACAACGACTACATCTTCGCGAGGCCGGCGGTGTCGACGGAGTACATCCAGTCCTACCCGCCGACCTACCGGAGCTACTACCCGGTGCAGCACGGCCTGCGCCGGACGGTCAGGCAGATCATCGCCGACTTCGACTGGCAAAGGCCTTTCGAGGATCTCGACCGGGACGTCGATTACATCCTGCGTACCGCCCGGAAGCGCCTCGGCGACTGGCCGAGGGCCGAGGCCAACGCGCAGATCCAGATTCTGCATTCGGCCTTCTACCGCAACAAGGCGGCCTATCTCTTCGGCAAGGCGATCAATGGCCATGATGAATTACCCTTTGCCATCGCCGTCGTGCACAATCCGGCCGGCAAACTGGTGGTCGACACGATCCTGCTCCACGGCTGGCTGATCAGCGTCCTGTTCTCGCTATCGCGTGCCTATTTCATGGTGGATATGGAAGTGCCTTCGGGCTACGTGGCCTTCCTGCGCAGCATCATGCCGAACAAACCACCTTCCGAGATTTACACCATGCTGGGCCTGGGCAAACAGGGCAAGACGCTTTTCTTCCGCGACCTCAAGCAGCACCTCCGTCATTCCGAAGACCAGTTCATCATTGCGCCGGGGATCGCCGGCCTGGTCATGCTGGTGTTCACCTTGCCGTCGTATCCCTATGTGTTCAAGATGATCAAGGACGTCTTCGGCGCTTCGAAGGAAATGGATCGGGCAACCGTGAAACGGAAATATCTGTTGGTCAAGCAGGTGGACCGGGTCGGCCGCATGTCGGACACGCTCGAGTTCTCGCATGTGGCGCTGCCAAAGAAACGTTTCTCGGCTGAACTCCTCGAGGCACTGCGCACCCTGACACCGTCCCTGCTCGAGGAAGAGGGCGAAGACCTGGTGATCAAGCACCTCTACATCGAACGCCGCCTGACGCCACTCAATCTTTATCTGGACTCGGCGACACCGGCGCAGATCGATCACGCCGTTCTCGAATACGGTAACGCCATCAAGGAACTGGCCATTGCCAATATTTTTCCGGGCGACATGCTCTGGAAGAATTTTGGCGTGACCCGCTACAATCGCGTCGTTTTTTACGACTACGACGAGATCGAATACATGACCGACATCAACTTCCGCGTCATTCCCGAAGCGCCGTACCCGGAAATGGAGATGTCCGGAGAACCTTGGTATTCGGTCGGACGACACGATGTCTTTCCCGAGGAATTTGCCGGTTTTCTGCTCGGTTCGCCGAAGGTGCGCTCGGCTTTTCTCAAGTACCATCGTGCGCTGCTGGATGTGAAGTTCTGGAAGAGCGCGCAAGACAAGATCCGTGCCGGTCATCTCGAGGATTTTTTTCCCTATCCCGAAGATCTGCGGTTTTGTAATGCTTTTGCTGCGGGCTGAGGCGTGCATGCGCCTTCCGCTATAATCATCGTTATTTGATCAGGAATTCCGGCATGGGCAATCGACTTTCCAAAATTGTGACTCGCACCGGTGACGCCGGCACCACCGGTCTCGGCGATGGCAGCCGGGTGACTAAGGACAGCTTGCGCATCGAGACCATGGGACAGGTCGACGAACTCAACTCGATGATCGGGCTGTTGCTGACCGAAGAGATGCCGGATGACATCCGGCAGGCCATGCTGCGCGTCCAGCATGACCTCTTTGATCTCGGGGGCGAATTGTGCATGCCGGGGATGAACGTCATCGGCGAGGCCCATATTGGTCGACTCGAAGATCTCGTCGAGCAGTTCAATGCCGATCTATCGCCGCTCAAGGAATTCATCCTGCCCGGGGGGACCCGCGCCGCTGCCGTTGCGCATCTTGCGCGTACCGTCTGCCGCCGCGCCGAGCGTTGCATCGTGCGTCTGGCGGATACCGAACCGGTTTCCGATTTTGCACGCAAGTATCTCAATCGCCTCTCGGACCTAATGTTTATCCTGGGCCGCGCCCTCAACAAGGTTAGCGGGCGGCAAGACGTATTGTGGGTACAGGCCAGGAACCGCGACAGCGACTGAGCGCGCGCATGCTGGCAGGCGAATGCCAACCCAGGCAAGACATCTTTCACGGAGGATCAGCATGGCGATCGGCATTACGGTCATTACCACGACCAACCAAGTGCGGCGCTTTTTCCAGACCGACGCGACCGCTTTCGAGCAGATTTTTTCAAGCCTCCAGCGCAGCGCACAGCTCTTCTCCGGCACTCCGCTGATCATTGGCTCGGCGGATCAGACCGAAGTGTTTGCCGCGGCGGCGATCGCCTGCCTAGAGATCGAAACGACTCACGATCTCAGCGGCTACCTGCCGAGCCCTGGCAACCTGACCCTGACGGCACTGACGGCCAAGCAGTACGCCGAACCGTTCGCAGGCCATCTCGAAGGAGAGCAGTTCACGCGGCGGATAGCGTTTTTCTTTACGGGCGGCCATGTCTTGTGTACCCTCGCCGAAGGCATCCGCAAGCCGGCGCTTGCCGAGCGCCTGATGAGCCTGACCAGTCTCTTTGAGCGTCCGATGATCACCTATCGCTTGGCGCACGGCGGCGTTGGCCTGATGAATCCACATGCCATGACCCGCTTCGTGATCACTCCCGGCGTACCCGACTTGCCGCGCGACGCCTGGCTTGCCGACACTGCGTAGGCCCCGACTGGCAGGGGGGAGGAGCCGCCCTGTTGACCAAGCTGAAATGGGCCAGCCCATTCCCGCTTTTTGACGGCTCTCTTCAGGATGATGCACAGATCCGATGGCTCGGCATGGCTGGTCATGCACTGTTACGATGGCACTTTGATGCTTGCGCTATACTTCGGCGCGGATTTTCGTATGCCAAAGGAAAAGCATAGAGCATGAGCGAACGCGAAATTGACCAGAAACTGGTCGAGAGCGCCCAGGGCGGTGACAAACACGCGTTCGACGCGCTGGTCGTAAAATACCAGCGTAAGGTGGCGCGCCTGTTGTCTCGTTTTCTTTATGATCACGCCGAGATCGAGGACGTGACTCAGGAGGCATTCATCAAGGCTTATCGGGCGTTGCCCTTGTTTCGCGGGGACAGTGCGTTTTACACCTGGTTGTACCGGATTGCCATCAACGCGGCCAAAAATCATCTCGTTGCACAGGGGCGCCGCGCTCCGACTTCGACCGAATTTGACGCTGAAGAAGCCGAAGGCTTCGAGGATGCCACTCAGTTGCAGGACATCAACACGCCGGAGAGCCTACTGCAATCCAAGCAGACGGGTGCTACGATCAACGCGGCAATGGACGCACTCCCCGATGAGTTGCGTCATGCGATTGTCCTGCGCGAGATCGATGGCCTGAGTTATGAGGAAATTGCCGAGGCCATGAGTTGTCCGATTGGCACGGTGCGTTCGCGGATTTTTCGTGCCCGCGAGGCGGTCGCCGAAAAGTTGCGACCGCTACTTGACACCTCGCAGGATCGCAGATGGTAACCCGGTAATAATGGGCTGCTGCTAGAGAGAATGAATGATGACTGATGCCTGGGGAACAATTACCGCGGTGGATGGCCAGTACGCATACCTTCGCATGGACGAAAGCGGCTGTGGTCGCTGCAGACAGCAGGGAGGGTGTGGGGGCAACCATCTAGGCCCGTTGTGGTGTGGCCCGCCACGCACTTTCCGGGTGCTGAATCCCGATCATTGTGACGTCGGTGCGCACGTTCAGGTGACTGTGGCCGAGGGCTCGCTGGGCCGCAGTGCGCTGTATGCCTATACATTTCCCTTGCTGGCGCTGTTTGCCGGTGCGCTGTCGGGATCGGCCTGTGGCGGCGAGGCGGGGGCGATCGGCGGTGCCATGGGCGGTTTGCTGGTCGGCTGGCTGGGCCTGCGGCGAGCGCAGCGGCAGAGCCAGCACGACCCCCGTTTGCAGATCTCGATCCGATCTTGATTTGGCGCCCTGCACCCGCATCTTGTTGGTCATTCAGACGTTCAGGAGGCTATTGCTGACATGAAACAGTTGCTTGTGGCTTTCTTTTTGACAGTATCCTCGGTACTGGCACAAGCCGACAGTCGAGGATTGCCTGACTTCACCGAGCTTGTCGAGAAGCAGGGGCCGGCGGTCGTCAATATCAGTACAACCCAGTCGGTGCGGAGCAGTGGGCGGAATGCACAGCCGTTCCCCTTCGACGAAAGCGATCCGATGTATGAGTTCTTCCGGCGCTTCATTCCTCGCCAGCCGGGAATTCCTGGCGTCCCCCGCGACTACGAAAGCAGATCCCTCGGTTCCGGATTCGTTATCAGTACCGACGGTTATCTGCTGACCAATGCGCATGTCGTGGACTCGGCTGACGAAATTCTCGTTCGACTGACCGACAAGCGTGAGTTCAAGGCACGAGTCATCGGCACGGACAAGCGCACCGACGTGGCGCTGATCAAGATCGAAGCGACCGGTTTGCCGACCGTTCGTCTGGGTGACCCGGGTGGACTCAAGGTCGGTGAATGGGTGATTGCGATCGGTTCGCCGTTCGGTTTCGAAAACAGTGTGACGGCCGGCATTGTCAGCGCCAAGGGCCGCTCCTTGCCGCAGGAGAACTATGTCCCCTTCATCCAGACCGATACGGCGGTCAATCCTGGCAACTCAGGCGGCCCCTTGTTCAACATGAAGGGTGAAGTGGTCGGCATGAACTCGCAGATTTACAGCCGCTCGGGCGGTTTCATGGGGATCTCCTTTGCCATTCCTATCGATGTGGCAATGGAGGTACAGGCGCAACTGCGCGCCAATGGCAGGGTCAGCCGCGGTCGAATCGGTGTGGTCATTCAGGAAGTGACGAAGGAACTGGCCGAGTCCTTTGGTTTGAGCAAAGCCCAAGGCGCAGCGGTCAATGCTGTCGAGAAGGGTGGTCCGGCGGAGAAGGCGGGCATTGAAGCGGGTGATGTCATCCTTAGATTCGACGGTAAGACGATTGGCAGTTCCAGCGATTTGCCACGCATCGTAGGCAGTACCAAACCGGGAAGCCGGGTCACGATTCAGATCTGGCGCAAGGGAGCGATCCGGGATGTATCGGTCGTCATCGGTGAAATTGCAGAAGAGAAGGTTGCTTCCCGTGGCAGCAGAAGTGCAAAATCACCTGATCGGACGGCCAATCGTCTCGGGTTGGTGGTTTCCGAACTGACTGCAGAGCAGAAACGCGAACTCAAGGTCAATGGCGGTTTGCTAATCGAGGATGTTCGCAACAATGCCGCGCGTGTCGATCTGCGGCCGGGGGATGTCATTCTGGCGCTGATCACGCGTGGCGAGAACATCGAAATCAAGAGCAGCGACCAGTTCAACCGTTTGCTCGCGCAGTTCGACAAGTCGGCCAACGTGACCTTGCTGGTCCGCCGCGGCGAGTTGCAGACCTTCGTCACCATCAAGGGACTGACCGAGCGTCGTGGCGAGTGATGCACACGGCGAAGCTGACCCTGGTTTCGCGTCGCTACTGCCACCTCTGTACAGAAATGGCCGTGGCGCTTGAAACATTGGCTGCCGAACTCGGCGTGGCCGTCGAGGTTGTCGACGTCGACGCCGACGCGGCTCTCGAAGCGCTCTACGACGAACTCGTCCCGGTCCTCCTGCATGAAGGCCGTGAACTTTGTCATTACTTTCTCGATACCAGCAAAGTCCGTGATTATTTGAGCGAAATCCGCTAGAATCCGCGCCTTCAGGCAGTTCGACCAAGGGTGCCCGCCGCCGGCACCCTTTCTTTTCAGGGGCGGCTCGGTCGCGATAGAGCCCACACCATGTCCATGCAACTGATCCGCAATTTTTCCATCATCGCGCATATCGATCACGGAAAGTCAACACTCGCCGACCGCATCATTCATCTTTGCGGTGGTCTTTCCGATCGCGAGATGGAAGCACAGGTACTCGACTCGATGGATATCGAGCGCGAGCGCGGCATCACCATCAAGGCGCAGACCGCGGCACTACAGTACCGGGCGCGCAGCGGCAAAGTCTACAACCTGAACCTGATCGACACGCCGGGTCACGTCGATTTTTCGTACGAGGTCTCACGTTCGCTTTCCGCCTGTGAGGGAGCTCTGCTGGTGGTCGATGCTTCGCAGGGAGTCGAGGCGCAGACCGTCGCCAACTGCTATACGGCGATCGAACTCGGTGTCGATGTCGTGCCCGTACTGAACAAGATCGATCTGCCGTCGGCGATGCCTGACCATGCTCGCCAGGAGATCGAGGACGTCATCGGCCTCGATGCTTCCGAGGCGATCCTCGCTTCGGCCAAGACCGGTCTGGGCGTCGAGGACATCCTGGAAGCGATCATCGAGCGCATTCCCGCTCCGACGGGCGATCCTGATGCGCCGCTCAAGGCCCTGCTGGTGGATGCCTGGTTCGACAATTATGTCGGGGTGGTCATGCTGGTGCGAGTCTTCGATGGCACACTCAGGCCCAAGGACAGGATTCGTCTGATGGCTGCCGGCTCGACTCACCTCTGTGAACAGGTTGGCGTGTTCACTCCCAAGGCGCTGCAACGCGATGCGCTGCGTGCCGGCGATGTCGGTTACGTCATCTCGGGAATCAAGGAACTGCAGGCGGCCCAGGTCGGCGATACCCTGACGCTGCACGAGCGACCGGCGAGTACGGCACTGCCCGGATTCAAGGAGATCAAGTCGCAGGTCTTCGCCGGGCTTTATCCGGTCGAGTCGAATCAGTACGACTCGCTGCGCGAATCGCTGGAAAAGCTGAAGCTCAACGACGCGTCGCTGCGCTACGAACCCGAGGTCTCGCAAGCGCTCGGGTTCGGTTTTCGCTGCGGTTTCCTCGGGCTGTTGCACATGGAGATCGTCCAGGAGCGTCTCGAACGCGAGTTCGATCAGGACCTGATCACCACCGCGCCAACCGTCGTTTATGAGGTCCTGCTGCGGGATGGCAACCTGGTCAATGTCGAAAACCCGGCCAAGCTGCCCGAACTATCGAAGATCGAGGAGATTCGCGAACCGATCATCACCACCACGATATTCGTTCCGCAGGAAT
Source organism: Candidatus Accumulibacter cognatus (assembly GCF_000584975.1). NCBI lineage: Bacteria > Pseudomonadati > Pseudomonadota > Betaproteobacteria > Candidatus Accumulibacter > Candidatus Accumulibacter cognatus. The sequence continues at coordinate 10,683 of NZ_JDST02000066.1, forward strand.
ATCTGGGCAACGTCATTACGCTGTGTAATCAGAAGCGTGGCAACCAGGTCGACATGAACTATCACGGCCGGCAGGTGCAACTGGTTTACGAAATGCCGATGGCCGAAGTGGTGATGGATTTCTTCGATCGCCTGAAATCCGTTTCACGCGGCTACGCCTCTCTCGATTACGAATTCAAGGAATATCGGGCGGCCGACGTGATCAAGCTCGACGTGCTGATCAACGGCGAACGTGTCGATGCCCTGTCGGTGATCCTGCATCGTGTCAACTCGGTCTATCGTGGCCGCGAACTGGCCGCCAAGATGCGCGAACTGATTCCGCGTCAGATGTACGACGTCGCCATTCAAGCGGCCATCGGCACCAACATCATTGCCCGCGAAAATGTCAAGGCAATGCGCAAGGACGTCCTGGCCAAGTGTTACGGTGGCGACATTTCGCGCAAGAAGAAGCTGCTCGAAAAGCAGAAGGCCGGCAAGAAGCGCATGAAACAGGTCGGCTCGGTCGAGATTCCCCAGGAGGCTTTCCTTGCTGTGTTGCGTGTCGGCAAGTAAAGGAGTAATCGAGTGAATTTTGCGTTGATTCTGTTTGTCCTGTTGCTGATCAGTGGCGCGATCTGGGCAGTCGATGCCTGTTTTCTGCGCAAGCGCCGCCCGGCCGGTGCCAAGGATCCTTGGTGGGTCGAGTACGGGGCGAGTTTCTTCCCGGTGATCCTGGTGGTTTTCGTTCTGCGTTCGTTTCTCGTCGAACCGTTCAAGATTCCCTCGGGATCAATGATCCCGACCTTGCAGGTCGGGGATTTCATTCTGGTCAACAAATACACCTATGGCATTCGCTTGCCGGTACTCAACCGCAAGATCATCGACATCAACAGCCCGCAACGCGGGGACGTGATGGTCTTTCGTTATCCCGAGGATCCTTCTCTCGACTATATCAAACGGGTGATCGGCGTGCCGGGTGACAGCATCGCTTATTTGAACAAGAAACTGACGATCAACGGTCAGCCGGTGCCGACCACGCGGATCGACGATTATCTGCACTCGGAGCGTCTTTACTATTCGCGGCAGTTCATCGAGAGGCTGGACTCAGCACAGCATCAAACCCTCAACGATGAAGATGCTCCGCCGTATATTCAAGGTCCGGTACAGTTTCCCAACCGTCAGGATTGTTCCTACAATGCAGCAGGGGTAATCTGCAAGGTACCGCCGGGTCAGTACTTCGTGATGGGCGACAATCGCGACAACAGCCGCGATAGCCGTTATTGGGGTTTCGTTCCGGAACAAAACATCGTTGGGAAGGCGTTTTTCATCTGGTTGAATTTCAGTGATCTGAAACGGATCGGCTCATTCAGGTAAGGAGCGGTGGCTATGAATCGTCAGCGTGGTGTGGCCCTTTCGGGCCTGATTGTCTGGGGTGTCCTGATTAGTTTGGTAGCCGTTCTCGTGATCCGGGTCATTCCCGATGTCATGGAATATTTCAAGATCCGGCATGCGCTCAAGGCGGTGGCTGAAGAATCCAACGGCAGGACGGTGCCCGAGATCCGGCAGGCTTTTGGGAAATATCTGGAAATAGAGCACATCAAGACGATCAGCCCGGCTGATCTCGATATCTTCAAGGAGGACAACCGGCTAATCATTGCATTTGCTTACGAGAGGCGGATTCCGCTAGTCGCCAATGTCAGCCTGTTAATCGATTTTCGGGGTTCGTCATCCGGCCGCGGTTTCTAGCAATGACCGTTTCCCGTCTCGAGCAGGCGCTCGGGCATACCTTCCAGAATCGTGATCTGCTGCAACTGGCGCTGACGCATCGCAGCTTCACCTCGCCCCACAATGAGCGACTCGAGTTTCTTGGCGATGCGATTCTCAATGCCGTCATCGCGCGATGCCTGTTCGAACGTTTTCCCCTGCTTCCCGAAGGCGATCTCTCACGACTGAGAGCCAGTCTGGTACGTCAGGACAGCCTGCACCAGCTTGCTGTGGATCTATCGCTGGGAGAATGCTTACGTCTTGGTGAGGGCGAGCAGAAGAGTGGCGGACAGCAACGACCCTCCATTCTGGCCGATGCCCTCGAAGCGCTGTTTGGCGCGCTGTGGCTGGATGCCGGTTTTGATCTTGCTAGCCAGGTGATCGTCCATGTCTATGCCGGAGTCCTGAAACGCCTGACTTCCGGACAGGGGATCAAGGATGCCAAGACGCGCTTGCAGGAGTATCTCCAGGGCATCCGACTGGCCTTGCCGCAGTATTCACTGGCAGGTGCCGAAGGCGAGGCGCATGCCCAACAGTTCAGGGTGGTCTGTGTGATCGAGTCCCTGCAAATCCGGACCGAAGGCCGCGGTGGCAGTCGCCGGGCGGCTGAACAGATGGCCGCCGAACGTGCGCTGGAAAGACTGGAAAGCGCTCATGACCATTCCCGTCTGCAACGATCATGAAAACCATGAATGAAACCCGTAGTGGGCAGATCGCCATTGTCGGCCGCCCAAACGTCGGCAAGTCAACCCTGCTTAACCACCTGATTGGCGAGAAACTCAGCATCGTCTCGCGGCGGGCACAGACCACCCGTCACCGCATCCTGGGCATTCTCACCAGACCGGATGCACAGTACGTTTTTGTCGATACGCCGGGTTTCCAGACGCGCTATGGCAATGCGCTGAACCGGGCGATGAATCGCGATGTTCGACAGGCGCTGGCCGAAGTCGACGTTGTCCTGTTTGTTGTCGAGGCCGGGCGCTTTGACGATCGCGACCGGGTGGTGCGCCAGCTCATCCCGGATGACTGTCCAGTGATCATCGTGGTGAACAAGATCGACCAGTGCAAGAACAAGGAGCAACTCCTGCCGTTCCTCGCCCGCCTCGCCGGTGAAGGTCGGTTCACGGCGATCGTTCCGGTCAGCGCGATGCGCGGCGTACAGACTGAAGCCCTGCTCAGCGAGACGCGCAAGCTTTTGCCGAACACCGAGTGGCTGTATGGCGAGGATGAAATGACCGACCGCAGTGAAAGATTTCTGGCCGCCGAGTACATTCGCGAAAAACTCTTTCGCCTGATCGGCGACGAGCTGCCCTATGTTGCTGCCGTCGAGATCGAAAAGTTCGTTGTCGACGGGGCATTGCGGCGTATCAGCGCCGCCATTCTGGTCGATCGCGAGGGGCACAAGCCGATCATCATCGGCAGCGGCGGCGCAATCATCAAACGCATTGCCTCCGAGGCACGCCAGGACATGCAGCGGATGTTCGATGGTCAGGTGTTTCTCGAAGTCTTTGTCAAGGTCAAGTCAGGCTGGGCCGACGATGAGCGAATGCTCAAGACCCTTGGCTACGACTAGATCGCGTACTCGAGAACGAGTCGGGAAGTGACGCAGCGACCCAAGGTCGATGCCCAGCCGGCTTTCGTCCTGCACGCCTATCCTTACAGCGAGACCAGCCTGATCGTCGACGTCTTTTCGCGCGACCATGGTCGTGTAGCGCTCATGGCGCGCGGCGCGCGCCGGCCACGTTCGGTCCTGCGCGGTCTCCTGCAAGCGTTTCAGCCACTCGAACTTGGCTGGGCAGGTCGCGGTGAGGTGCAAACGCTGATCAAGGCCGAGTGGCAGGGCGGGCAACCGCTGCTGGCAGGCAAGGCGCTGTTCTGCGGCTACTACCTGAACGAGCTGTTGATGCACCTGCTGCCGCGCGAGGACGCGCATGCCCGACTTTTTGCGGTCTATGCCGAAACCTTGCGGCGTTTCGCCGATGGCGCTCAGGAGTCCGATCTGCGCTGTTTCGAGCGGGCGCTGCTGCAGGAACTCGGATACGGCCTGACGCTTGAAACCGATGCCGCGGGTGTCGCTATCGACATCCATGCAGACTACGCTTACGAGATCGAGCGAGGTCCGGTGCGACTGCCGGCACCTGGTGGCTCGGTGCCGGCGGTCAGCGGCCGGACGCTGCTTGACCTGGCGCGCGAGGATCTCTCCGATCCGCGCTCGCTGGCCGAAGCCAAGCAACTGATGCGCACCTTGATCAACCATTATACCGATGGCAAAAGTCTCGCCAGCCGCAGGATTTTTAGGGAGCTACACGAACTATGATCGAACTTGGCGTCAACATCGACCATGTGGCGACGATCCGGCAGGCGCGCTGCACCTACGAGCCCGACCCGGTCTGGGCGGCCGTCGAAGCGCATCTCGGCGGCGCCGATGGCATCACCATCCACCTGCGCGAGGACCGGCGACACATCCAGGATGCCGACGTCGAGAAACTGCGCGACCTGGCACAGATCAAGCTCAACCTCGAAATGGCAGCGACCGACGAGATGATCGCGATTGCCTGCCGGATCAAGCCACAAATGGCCATGCTGGTGCCCGAGGGCCGCCATGAAGTGACCACCGAAGGCGGGCTCGATATCGCCGCCCAAGAAGCCCGGCTCACCGATTCGGTGGCCCGACTCCGCGATGCAGGCATCGTCAGCAGCGTGTTCATCGATGCCGACCCGGCACAGGTGGAAGCCGCGGCACGCATTGGCGCGCGCGTCTGCGAAATGCACACCGGTCCGTATGCACACGCCTTCTATACGCAGGGACGCGATGCCGAAAGTCCGGCCGTGCTCGCCGAACTCAAAAAAATTCGCATCGCCGGAGACCTGGCACGACGACTCGGAATGCGATTCAACGCCGGCCATGCGCTCAACTACTTCAACGTGCAACCGGTCGCCCAACTCGCCGGCATCCGCGAACTGCATATCGGGCATGCGATCATCAGCCGTGCCATCTTCATCGGCCTGCGTGAGGCGGTAAGGGAAATGAAGCGCCTGCTGCGAGAGGCGCAAGCTTGCTCGCTGGCACGGCCTTTATAGTCATGATCGCAGGCATTGGTACCGATATCGTCGCCGTGGCTCGCCTTGGCAAGCTGTACGAGCGGCACGGTCAGCGCGCCCTGGTGAAACTCCTGTCGCCGAGGGAACATGCCGAGTTTGCTGGCGTTCGCGATCCGGCCAGGTTTCTTGCCAAGCGTTTTGCCGCCAAGGAAGCTTTTGGCAAAGCGCTTGGTATCGGCTTGGTCGCGCCCGCCACACTGCCAAGCATCGGCATTGACCACGATTCGCTGGGCCGACCGTTGTTCGAATACGCGGCGCCACTCGCCGCCCACCTTGCGCAGCGCAGGCTCGTCGCGCACCTGACCATCAGTGACGAGCACGACTTCGCGGTCGCTTTTGTGATCATGGAGCAGCAATGAATACCCGACTCCCGCTTGGCCCGCTGATGATCGACATTGCTGGGCTTCAATTGTCCGCCCTTGAACAAGAGCGCTTGTGCCACCCTCTGGTCGGTGGCCTGATCCTGTTCGCACGCAATTACACCTCGCCGCAGCAACTCGAGCAACTCACGGCTGCGGTGCATGCCTTGCGCTCACCGGCACTGCCGATTGCCATCGACCATGAAGGAGGTCGGGTGCAACGCTGTCGAGACGGTTTCACCCGCTTGCCGGCGATGCGCCGTCTCGGCGAGCAATGGGACCGCGACCCAAAGGCAGCTTGGCTGGCTGCGCGCGGGATTGGCTATGTTCTCGCCGCGGAATTGCGCGCGCGCGGGGTAGACCTGTCATTCACGCCAGTACTCGATCTCGACTGGGGGCGCAGCAGCGTGATCGGCGATCGCTCGTTGCACGCCGACCCGGTTGCGGTGGTGCGGCTGGCCGGTGCGCTGATCGAAGGCCTGCACCGAGCCGGGATGGCCGCCTGCGGAAAGCACTTTCCGGGGCATGGCTGGGTCGAGGCCGATTCGCATGTCGCGCTGCCGGTCGACGAACGCGAACTCGAAGAACTGGCGCCAGACATCGAACCCTACCGCCAGCTCGAACTCGACGCGGTGATGCCGGCACATGTCATCTATCGGCGGCTGGACCCGCGTCCTGCAGGTTTCTCGCGTTTCTGGACAGGCATGCTGCGTAATCAGCTTGGCTTCAACGGCGTCATCTTCAGTGACGATCTGTCGATGGCCGGCGCCAGCGTTGCCGGCGGCATCTGCGAGCGTTGTACCGCTGCCTGGGATGCGGGCTGCGACCTGTTGCTGGTATGCAACTCGCCGGATGCGGTCGGCGAATTACTGGCGAACTGGCAACCTCCAGGCGACCCACTGCGGTCACAGCGCGTCGAGCGTCTTGTGCCGACCAACCCTGCTGTCGACTGGGCCGATCTGCAGCAGGATTGGCTATACTGGACCGGGGTAGCGACAGCCAGCAGCCTGCTGGCCTGAGCGAACGGTTTGCGATCAACGTTCTCCGCAAGGCCAGCGCAGGCTGGGCAGGCAATCGCCGGAGCGAGTGAACGATCATGATCTCGCGACCGGCGCCCGATTCTCTTATCTTTTTGTTGGGTGATGGCAAGATGCACATCCATTCTTCTTTGCATGGCTCTATCGAACACTCTGTGAACTCTGATGGCGGAGAACCCGCACTGGCCCGGCGAGGTAATCGGCGGCGCCTCAGGGTTTTCCTGATGGCATTTTTCGTGGTGCTGCTGACCGGGCTCACCTGGGATTTCCTCCGACCTGCCGAATACCGTGCCACGGCCAGGGTACAGATCAGCCCCGGAAGCATTGAACCACACCCTTCCTTGTCAGCAAGGGAGAACGCTGAACCGACGTCGCATACTGCCTCCGATCTTCTGACGCAGGTGCAGGTACTCACCAGCCGGCCCCTGCTGGCCAGGGTAAGTGAGTTGCTCGCTCAGGCGGGTTACCTGGTTGGGTCGGCAGACGAGGTCACAGAATTGCAGAAAATGATCACGGTAGTGCCAGTGAGTGGTACTGAAATCGTCGAGTTGCAGGCGACCGGTGCCCCCCCGGAACTCCTCGCGGCAGCGCTGAACACCTTGCTTGATGCCTATCGTGAAGAGTTGAAAGCTTCTTACGAAACCGCTACCGGCGTCACTCTGACACAGGCGCGTACGGAGGCAGCGCTGCTCGACCGAGCGGTGCACGAGCGCCGTGCGCGCCTGGAGGCTTTTCGCAGCCAGCATGGCGTGTGGTCATCCGAACGCGATGGCAACGAGGCCGTGGGACGTATGAAAGGACTCACCACCGCACTTGCCACGGCCAGCGAGAAGGCCGCGCTAGCCGAAGCGCATGTGCGCACCCTGCGGGAGGCCATTGCAGCCGGCAACAGCGGAAGCAGCCGGGCCAAGGATGATCCGACGCTGGCCAACATGGAGCAGCGAGCGTCAGCTCTGCGTGAGCAAATACGCGACATGGAACATACCTACACTCCCAGATTCATGAGCATCGATCCCGGTGCGAAGGCCCTGCAGGCACGCCTTAAAGAGCTGGAGCAGCAGATAGAGGGGCAGCGTTCGGCGGGTCGACAGGCATCCCTTGCTACGGCACTGGAAGAATTGGCCAGTGCACGAGACACCGTCAGCCACCTGCAGGCACAAATTAACGAGCAGCGCCGAGGCGTGCAAACGTACTCCGAACGTTTCACTCAGGCCAAGTCACTTGAAGACGACCTCGCCCAGATTGAAAAGGCCAACCGGGAAGCCCAGGAACGTCTGGTCAAACTCGAAGCCAGTGAGCGCAGCCGGTTGCCTGCACTCAATCTGGTGGAACTGGCGAGCGTTCCCCAGTCATCCTTTCGGCCACCTTATCTGAGGGATGCTGCGCTTGTTGTTGCCGCCGCTTTCGTTTGCGGATTGCTAGCCATGTGGTTCGTCGAGCTGTTCAACCGGTCGCCGCCCACGCAGGCTCCGGCAAGCACGACGGTCGTCATTCCGCAACCCTGGGCAATGCCTCACTTGCTGGAGCAGACCACCGAATCGCAGCAACTCCTGCCGGTCGCCAATTCGCACAGCACTGTCCTGTTGCCTGCCAGGTCATCGATTGCACGCGAGTTGACCCAAAGCGAGGCGAAGGCCTTGTTGACGGCGTCGGTCGGCGAGGTCCGTTTCATCATTTCGGTTCTGCTCATGGGGTTGACGCCGGAGGAGACCATTGATCTGCGCCAGGAGGATCTCGATCCCGTGGCCAACACCCTGCGAGTCAGGGGCCACGCACCACGCACGCTCACGGTCCCAGCCTGGCTGGCAGCCTGCCAGTCGCCACCGGGCAATGGCGTGCAGGCTTCCTTGGTGACGGACGCGGTCGGAGCGCCGATCACCCCGACCGAGATTGAATCGGTACTGGCCTGCGCCGCTTTCGACGCCGGACTTGCCCGCTCGGCGGAGGTCACCGCCGCGGCCCTTCGGCATACCTGCGTAGCCTGGTTGGTGCGGCAGGGCGTACGTTTCTCCGATCTTGCCTCATTGGTCGGACGTCCGAACGCTGAAGCGCTGGCCTTCTACGCCGATCTGGCACCCCAGGGGACACGTCGGACAATTTCGGAGATCGACCCGCTGATGCCCGCCTTGAGAGAGATCGCTGCCTGACCGTGATGACCGAACCCTTCGACGCCAAATCCCTGCTTGCCACCGTGACCGAATTGCCGGGCGTTTATCGGATGCTCGACGGCGCTGGTCAGGTGCTCTACGTCGGCAAGGCAAAAAATCTCCGCAAGCGGCTTGCTTCGTACTTCCGAGACAATCCTCCGAGCCCGCGCATCGCCATGATGGTGGCACAGATAGCCAGCGTCGAGACTACCGTGACGCGTTCCGAGGCCGAAGCGCTGCTGCTTGAAAATAATCTCATCAAGAGCCTGTCGCCACGCTACAACATTCTCTTTCGAGACGACAAGTCCTATCCCTACATCGTCCTCACGCACGACAACTACCCGCGCCTGGGTTTCTTCCGGGGCGCTACCAACAGGCGTGCCGACTATTTCGGTCCTTTTCCGTCTTCACCGGCAGTGCGCGAGAGCATCCATCTGCTGCAGAAAATGTTTCGTCTGCGTACCTGTGAGAATTCGGTGTTCAACAACCGTTCACGACCGTGCCTGTTGTACCAGATCAAGCGTTGCTCCGGACCCTGCGTCGGACTCGTCCAGCCAGCGCGCTACGCCGAGGATGTGCAGAGGGCGGCAATGTTTCTGCAAGGACGACAACAGGATGTGATCGGCAGTCTGTCGGCCGCCATGGATCAGGCGGCAGCCAGGCTCGCTTTCGAACAGGCCGCGGTCTACCGTGACCAGATCCAGTCCTTGCGGCAGGTGCAGGAAAAACAGTACGTCGAGAGCGGCAACGCGGACGATGTGGATATCGTCGTCGCCATTGAATATGCCGGCCTGCTGTGCGTGAACCTGGCGATGGTTCGTGGTGGTCGGCATCTCGGCGACCGACCGCAATTTCCGGTCAGTACCATCGATTGCGTGGCCTCGTCGCCGCTTGAGGCGCTGACTGCATTTCTCTATCAGCATTATCCCCTGCACCCGATCCCGCCGAGAATTCTCGTCAATCTGGCCCTGTCTGATGAGGAGCTTGCTGATTGGCTCAGTGCTACGGCAAGGCAGCCGATCAGGGTGGGTGAAGCGAGACTGACCCTGCAGCGCGTCTGGGTCGAAATGGCCGAACAGAACGCCCGTCTGGCGATCAACGCGCGCCGCAGCGTGCTGTCACGGCAGGGCGCACGGCTTGAAGCGCTGCGTCAGACGCTGGGTCTCGACATCGAGGACGGCAAGGAGGCACGCATCGAGTGTTTCGACATCAGCCACACGCAAGGAGACTCGACCGTTGCGGCCTGCGTGGTCTATCAGGGAAGTGGCATGCGCAAGTCCGAATATCGCCGCTTCAATATCGAGGGCATCCAGCCCGGTGACGACCACGCAGCCATCCGGCAGGTGGTCCACCGCCGTTACGAAAAGCTGTTGCGCAGTGACGGCGTTGTACCGACGCTGATCCTGATCGATGGCGGCAGCAGCCAGGTCAGTTCCGCAGCCGCAGTCCTCGCTGAACTCGGGCTGGGTTACCTGCCGATGCTCGGTGTCGCCAAGGGAGAAACGCGCAAGCCGGGCCTGGAAACCCTGGTTTTCGCAGATGGCCGTGAGCCGTTACAATTGTCTCCTGAAGATCCCGCCCTGCACCTGATTCAGGAAGTCCGAGACGAGGCGCACCGCTTCGCGGTTTCCGGTCATCGCGCTCGGCGTGGCAAGGCTTCGCGCAGTTCACGCCTGGAAGAGATCGGCGGTATCGGACCCAAGCGGCGCAAGGCGCTGATTTCCCGTTTTGGCGGCCTGCAGGGAATCTCCGATGCCGGGATAGACCAACTGACAGCAGTTCCTGGAATCAGTCGGGAGCTGGCCGAGAAAATTTACGCCGCGTTGCACTGATGCCACTGAACATACCCATCCTGTTGACCTGGCTGCGAATCATTTTGATCCCGCTTCTGATCGCCATCTACTACGTTCCGGATGAATGGATTCAGGGTATCGGGCGTGACCGTGCGGCAACGTTGATCTTTGTTGCCGCTGCCATGACCGATTGGCTTGACGGATATCTCGCACGACGCTTGCGGCAGACTTCGGCATTTGGCGCCTTCCTTGACCCGGTCGCTGACAAGCTGATGGTTGCCGCAGCGCTGATTATCCTCGTCCAGCTCGGCCGTCTCGACGCCACTCTGGCGATGATCATCATCGGTCGCGAGATCACGATTTCCGCCTTGCGCGAGTGGATGGCGCGGATCGGTGCCCACAAGAGTGTCGCCGTGTCGATGATTGGCAAGATCAAGACCACTGCACAGATGGCCGCCATCCCGATGCTGCTTTATTACGCACCGTTGCTTGGTCTCGATATCTATCAGTGGGGTGTCTGGTTGATCTACGTGGCGGCCGTGCTGACGCTCTGGTCGATGGGTTATTACATGCGGATGGCGTGGCCATACCTGATCGAAGAGGATCGCCAACGGTGATCCCCAACAGTTGCGCCAGCGGTGCGCGGACAAAAGAAGGCATTGACAGCCAGGGATAGGCCTTTATAATGCGCACTCGCTTCACGCGGGAGTAGCTCAGTTGGTAGAGCGATACCTTGCCAAGGTATAGGTCGAGAGTTCGAGACTCTTCTCCCGCTCCACATTTTCCGCAACAGGCCATTGTGGGCTCACGGACTCACCGATAAGACGAATCAACGGCCAAAGACCCTGTCGTCAGATAGGCGCGGCGCGATAGCAAAGCGGTTATGCACCGGATTGCAAATCCGTGTAGGTGGGTTCGACTCCCGCTCGCGCCTCCAACAAATCATGTCTCTGGACACTCGCCGAGACACTCTGGCCTGGGTTGAGTGAGACCAGGCTGAGCCGTGGCGAGATTCGCCCGGGTTTCAGCCTGCGTCTGCAGCAGGCCTGGCCGGCAGCATTTCGTCGCAGATCACTGGCAGCATCATGTTTTCCTGCCCTGAAGGAAATCTCTGATCTTCTGGTGCCGCCCGCTACATACAGTAAGTGACCTGGTGAACGCCGCCTATGTTCGACAACTTGCGAAGATATACTGCCGCCTATGCCGTGGCAATTGGGGGCCTCCTCATGACCTGTCTGTCATCGTGGAATGTCCGTCAGGAGCTGCAGACCAGCCATTTCAAGGAATTCCAGTGGGCGGCCGGCGACCGCATTCAGGCTGTACATTCGGTCGTCGACCAGGGGCTCGACGCACTACTGGAAATCCGCGGACTGTTTTACGCCGCCAAGGGGATCGAAGAGCAGGCGTTCCGGGTCTTTACCGATTCCATCCTCAAGCGCCGGCCCTACATCCATAGCCTGTTGTGGGCCCCGTTGCCAAATGCATCGCAGCGTGCACTGCCCGGAGCGGCAACCGGTACGTCGCCGGCAGATCCCGCGGTGGCAAATGGCCGCGAGGATGCAATCGCCGGACCACCGCGCGTGCCGGTGCTTCTTGCCGCTGCGCGCACCGAGTCGGCGGCTGCCCAGGGCGTCGACCTGAACTTGACGGTTGAGCTTGCGGCATTGCTGCGGCGGGCCAGAGAGAGTGGCAACATCGCGGTCAGCAGCCGTATCGACCTCGTGCAGCCCGGCAACGCAACAGTGCCGGTGATTTATGCGGTGCTGCCGGTCTATTCTCCCGGCCATTCGCACAGCACTGCTGCCACACTCGGTGCCCGCCGGCAGGCCGATCCGCTGGGATTCGTGGTGGGCGTCTACGACATTGAGGAACTCGTGCATGTTGCCATCAATCTGCTTGAGCCGCGCGGGGTCGAAGTTCTGGTGCGGGACGATTCGGCTGGCAGTGACAAGCAGTTTCTTCACTTTTATGCCAGTAGGCTGGAGCCGCGTGCCACTTCCACAGCCAGTGGCCGGATGCCGGTTTACGACGAGGATCAGCCACGCATGGAGGCCAGGATTCCCGTCGGCGACCGTAACTGGTCGATCATCTGCGTTGCCACCCATAATTTCCGGAGTGCCGAGGCCTTCACCGAGGCGCACTGGACGGTTCTCGTCGGAGGCTTCCTGTTCACCGCACTGCTCACTTTCTACCTGGTGCGCAGCCGTCGCGAACTGGAGAATCGAATCCAGCTGACGCTGACCATCTATGAGCGCGAGGAACTGTTTCGCCAGCTGGCCGAAACCGTCGATGTCGTATTCTGGGCGATCAATGCCGAGGCGACACGGATCGAATACATTGGTCCGGCTTTCAGACAACTTGCAGGCCGCGAGGCAATGCTCGATGGCCTCGCCGGTGCCGCGCCGTCGCTGCTGCTCGACGTCTTCGCGTCCGACGACCGGCACACGCTGCTTGAGGCAATCCGCCAGTTGCAGGCCGAGGGCGAGCGTTTTACCGTCGTTTTGCCGGTTTCACGTGGCGAACGGGGCTTGCGCTGGCTGCGGGTCTGCGGCTTCCCGGTACGCGAAGCGGGCAGTCCGCTGAGCCGCATCGTCGGTTTTCTCGAGGACATTACCGAGCACAAGCTGGCCGAGGATGCGCTGCGCGATTCGGAAGCGAAGTTGCGTACGCTGTTCAATCATTCGCCGGACCTGATCTTTACGGTCGATGGCGAGGCCCGGATCTTGCTCACCAACCGGCCGCTACCGTATCCGGTCGGCGGGGTCGGCGAGAAACGATCGGAACTGATCCTCCCTGCGGAGGTTCGCGAGGGTTACCTCGAGAAACTGCGGCAGGTGTTCCGGAGCGGACGCATCGAGCATTTCCAGTACAACTCGAGTGATGCCACTTGGTGGGAGATCCGCATGGTGCCGATCAGTTCGGCGAATGTGGTGACTACGGTGATGGCGGCAATGGTGGTGATTACCGACATCACCGAGAATCGCAAGCTGCAGTGGCAGGCGATCCGCAGCGCTCGCCTGGCTTCCCTCGGTGTCCTCTCGGCGGGCATCGCCCACGAAATCAACAACCCCAATCACGCCATTCTGGCGAATGCACCCCTGTTGGCCCGCATCTGGCAGGATGCCCTGCCGATCCTCAACGAGTATGAACAGGAGCAGGGCAGCTTCATGCTTGCCGGCCTGAGTTTCGAGCAGGCGCGCCAGACCATTTCGAGAGGGATGCGCGACATCGCCGAAAACGCCAAACGGATTCAGAAGATCGTCGATAATCTCAAGCACCTCGGGAAGCAGGATCGCGGACATATGAACGAACTCGCCGACATCGGGAAGATCCTGCATGCCGTGGTGATCCTGCTCGATACCCGTATCCACAAACATACCGATGCCTTTACGCTGGACTTGCCGACAGCGTTGCCGACGGTCAAGGGCAATGTGCAGCAGCTCGAGCAGGTGTTCATCAACGTCATCGTCAACGCCCTCGAGTCCTTGCCTGATCGCAGTAGCTCGGTCAAGGTTTCGGCGCGGACGGAGCAGGCTGGAAATCGGCTGATCGTACAGGTCGAGGATCAGGGAAAAGGCATCGCCGAGGAGGTCATGGCGCAGATTGGCGAGCCCTTCTTCACCACCAAGGCCGACAGCGGTGGCACCGGTCTGGGCCTGTCGATTTCGTTGTCGATTGTCGAAAAACACGGTGGCGTACTGCGTTTCGAAGCCAACCACCATCTTGGCACCACGGTCAGCATCGACCTGCCGATCAGCACGGAGGAGTGAATGAAGGAAAAATCCTTTGCCAGCCTGCCCGTTTTTCTCGTCGATGACGAGGAGTCGGTCCTGCACGCCAGTGCAGCCGTATTGCACAGTGCGGGCGTTGCCCACATCCAGATGGTCAGCGACAGCCGGGAACTGCTGTCAATGCTCGAGGGGCAACCGGCAAGCGCCGTGCTGCTCGACCTGATGATGCCGCATCTCAGCGGTACCAAGCTGCTGCCGGACATCGTTCACCTCTACCCGGAAGTGCCGGTGATCGTCATGACCGCCGCCCAGGATGTCGAAACCGCCGTGCGCAGCATGAAGGAAGGGGCATTCGACTACCTCGTCAAGCCGGTAGAGGAAAGTCGCCTGGTGGCGAGCGTTCGCCATGCCCTGGAAGTGCACTCGCTGCGTCGGCAGATGGGAGTGCTGAAGCGCTACCTCCTGTCGGACTGCCTGCAGAACAACGAGGCCTTTGCCGGCATCATCACCCACAGCCGCAAGATGCGAGCGCTCTTTCAGTACCTCGAAGCGGTGGCTGTGTCTGCCGAGCCAGTGCTGATCTCCGGCGAGACCGGTGCCGGCAAGGAGATGTTCGCGCAAGCCTTGCACAAGCTCAGCGGCCTGAGCGGACAGTTCGTGCAGGTCAATGTAGCCGGCCTCGACGACACGCTCTTTTCGGACACCCTGTTTGGTCACAAGAAAGGCGCTTTCACCGGCGCCGACCAGTCACGGCCCGGGCTGATCGCCCAGGCTGCCGGCGGCACGCTGTTCCTCGACGAGATCGGCGACCTGTCGATGGCCTCGCAGGTCAAACTGCTGCGCCTGCTGCAGGAACACATGTACTTCCCGCTGGGATCGGATGTCGCCCGTCCCAGTGACGCACGCGTGGTTTGTGCGACCAACTGCAAGCTGGCACAGATGATGCGCCAGAACCACTTTCGCTCGGACCTCTTTTTTCGGCTGTCGGTGCACCAGATCGAGGTGCCGCCACTGCGCCAGCACAAGGAGGACATCCCGCTGTTGCTGCAACACTTTCTCGACGAGGCTGCGGCTGCGATCCACAAACCCGCCCCGGAGCCCTCGAACGAACTCCTCACCCTGCTCGCCAACTATCATTTTCCCGGCAACGTGCGCGAACTGCGGGCCATGGTTTTCAACGCCATGGCCCTGCATCGCGGGGGGGCGGTGCTGGCCATGGACAGCTTCCGCCAGGCGATCCAGAAGCAGCAGAAGACGGGCGCCGACGATCCGGCGGTGGAACCATCCGACGGCTTGCCGATCCTGATTCCGGGGCGCTTTCCCACCCTCGACGAGGTTGAAGAGGCGATGGTCAGGGAAGCGCTCAAGCGCGCCAAGGGCAATCAGGGGGTCGCTGCGACCCTGCTCGGGCTGTCACGTCCGGCACTCAACCGACGCCTGGCACGGCGCGCACTGCCACCCGAATCCTGAAGCGGCGAAATCTGCACCCCGCGGCCGCATCGATCGTTCCGGAACAACCATCAGCGTTCGCGGTGGGCTTGTTGAAGCAGGTGATCGTGATGATCAATCAGGGCTCTTGACAAGCTCGGAACGAGGGGGGTGGGGCCATTGATTTGCCGGATCGGCCGGCCATCAGCCTGCGGAGGAACTGCCAGACCGCAGTTTTCCTTATTCTTCTAGGGTGTTACCTTTCGACACCTTGATACATTCCGCATCGCCGCTTTCAACATGTTGATGTAAATTGATTTTTAAAATAAATAAAAAATCAATTGCATGATTTGCGACGCGTTTTGTTACACCCCTTCGAGTTCCCGAATCACTGCCGCTGGCGTTCACCAAGCAATTGTTTTAACAGAGCTCTGTCCGACTTCCAGGGTTTTGGCATGAATAATGCTTACGACGGTGAGATGAGCGTCGCTTCGCACTGAAGGGGAGTGTGAAAATCGCGTCAGCGACTCACGAATCGTCCTTTCCCGCTTGCGGGAAAGGGCCGGGGGAGAGAAACAGTAATGACATTTTCATGGTCTGGCGTGCATGGAAAAGTCATGGCCGTGAGTTGTTCCCGGCGATCACCGCAGCCCTTTATCAATGCCAGGAGGATCGACCGCACGCGAACACGAATACCTCACCCGTCGGATCCTGCCAGGTGCGCTTTGCAGCCCCCGGATGTCTGGCCGCCGCACCTCAACCCACGACCACCACCATAGGGCCTCTTCATGAGTACATTATTGATTTTGACGATTTTGACTGTCGTCATCGTCCTCTTCTTCGACTATACCAACGGTTTTCATGACGCGGCCAACATCGTGGCGACAATCATCGCGTCGCGAGCGATGACGCCCGTGCAGGCGGTGATCATCGTCGGCACTTTCGAGTTTCTCGGCCCTCTGCTGGGCGGAACGGCGGTCGCCAATACCATCGGCAAGTTCGTCACTCTGGGTGATGTCCAGGCGGTTCTCTCGCTGGCCATCCTGATCAGCGGTCTGGTCGGCGCCATCGTCTGGAACCTCGCGACCTGGTATTTCGGCATTCCATCGTCCTCGTCGCACGCGCTGGTCGGCGGGTTGATCGGCGCTGTCGTCGTCTCTGCCGGCATGGACAATGTCGTATGGGGTTTCTCGCAACTGATGCACGGCCAGTTGACCGGCATCATGAAGGTTCTGGCCAGTCTGATCCTGTCACCGATCATCGGATTCTGGGCGGGTTTCCTGATGTTGCGCCTGCTGAGCATTCTGCTGTTCACTGCCACTCCTTCGGCGAATACCGGTTTGCGCTACGCGCAGTTCGTCACCGCTGCCGGCCTCGCCTTCTCGCACGGCGCCAACGACGCGCAGAAGAGCATGGGCATGCTGACCCTGGCGTTACTGCTGGGCGGATTCATCCCGACCTTTGAAGTGCCCTTCTGGGTGATGCTGGCCTGCGCCATCGCGATTACCCTGGGCATTCTCTCGGGCGGCTGGCGGATCGTTCGCACCCTCGGCTTCGCGATTTACCGCGTCCGCCCGATTCATGCACTCAGTTCGCAACTGACCTCGGCAGCGGTCATCCTCACCGCCTCATTCATCGGTGCGCCGGTGTCGACCACCCACGTCGTCGCGACTTCGATCATGGGCATCGGTTCCTCGGAGCGGCCGAAAGCCGTACGCTGGAAGAAGGCCAAGGACATTGCCATTACCTGGGTCATCACCATCCCCGGCTCGGCACTGGTTGCCATTCAGACATTCGCTCTCGTCAATCTCTTCATCGGAAAGGTCTAATCTCATGTCGAACGCAAGCACCGCATCCCCCTCCTTCACTCGCCGAATCCTGCATCGGGTATTTCCGAAAGTACCCAATTTCTTCGCCCTGCTGGCCGAACAAAGCACGCAAGTCGGGATCAGCGCCGCCCTGCTGGTCGAGTACATGGGTTCCGGCACCACCGAAGTCGCCAAACGGGTGGTCGAGGCCGAACATGAAGGCGACCGCCTCAAGGTTCGCAATCTGACGTTGCTCAATGAAGCTTTTTCGACGCCGATCGACCGTGAGGATCTGCACCGGGCGATCATCAACCTCGATGAAATCATCAACAGTTGCAAGACGGTGGTTGCCGAGATGGACGCGAATTTGCTCGCCTTGAAGGCCGACAAATACTGTCTGGAAATGGCCGTGTACCTCAAGGAAGGCGCCGAGGCGGTGGCCGCCGGGTATGGCCGTCTGGGCAGCGAACCCAAACTCGGCCGCGCCGACGCCGAGAAATCCGACCAGGCGGTCCGGAAGTTGACGCGCACCCACCGACGCGCCCTGGCCGAGCTGTTCCACGACGAGGATTTCCACCATATCTTCCGCCGCAAAGAAATCTACAATCAACTGCTGGGTGCGGCAGAACGTCTGAACATCTGCAACAGCACACTGCTGGACATCGTCGTCAAGCTCTGCTGATCCCCCTCGCATCCTGGTCGGGTCAGACCCGGGGAATCGGCCGGCCAGTTCCTTTCCCCGCCTGCGTGGCTGGCGGTCGCATGGCCATCAGGCCTGTTGACGGCTGGTGTGCGGCGTCTGCTTTCCATTCGGAATCTGGCTGGCCGCGGCCGCTGATTGCCCCAACGCACGATTCATCCCGAAGGCACCCTTGCAGCGCTGCGGATATAAGCAAAGTGTGTACAAATTCTAATGGCTCTTTATGCGTTTCGGACGGTTGAAGATCTATGTGCAGGGAGGCGCCCATTCCGATAGAATTTTGG
>NZ_JDST02000067.1:0-22033 GCF_000584975.1 Candidatus Accumulibacter cognatus
CCCGGCCTTACAGTGCTTGCCTCCGCGGGCACCTTAGCTCGAACGTTGGGCGTTTCTAGCTCCTTCCTACATCCATATCCATGAATGCCAGTACCGGAACCCCCGCTCCAGGCCGACGATCGTTTCTCTTGGCAGCGGCAACAGCCCTTGGTTTGGTCGCTTGGTTCGCCATCACCAAATGGCCGAACCCAATGGCAAGGGCGGCGCCCTTCGTAAGGCCCAAAGAAAGGTGGACGGCCGACCACTTTTTCAACTTCCTACGCGCATTGCCCGCCTCCGCAATGCTCGCCCTAAAGAAATCGTTGGGCATCTTGGGTCCAGAGGCCGGCGAAGACCAGCTTCATGGCGGCGATCAAGACGCCAGAGACATCCAGAAGCATGCACTCTGGGTGTCTAGCAATGTGCTGTCATACCTCTTCCGCGATGAAACGAAACTCAGCTACCACGAGCTCGTAATTTGGGTATCTCAACAAGCGGACGTCCCTCCTACCACAATCAACGCTGCTCCCACGTTCGCCCTTGAGCGTGAACTACTCAAACTCCTCTTTGCACAGCTTTGGGACAGCATGAGCGCCCAGCAGCGAAGTGAGTTACTCGTGAAGCTAGACCCGAACGGAGAAATCAAAGACAAGACCGCAATTGTGGTCTTGAGCGGCGCCGGCGCGCTGGCGGCTCTAAGCGCCACAGTTGCGTTCGCTGGCTTTGCTTTCTACACCGCGATGAGCATTACTATTGCCTCGATAGCGGGCGCTGTCGGTGTCACCCTTCCCTTCGCAGCTTACCTTGGAGCATCTTCTATAGTCGGTGTTCTGAGTGGGCCTGTCGGGTGGGCAATCATGAGCGTTGCCGCACTGGGTGGAATTGCTCTCGCTGGTCGTGCCAACTTGCGCAAGACCACACTGCTAATCGGGCAGCTTCACGCCTTGAAAGTTGAAGCCTTGGTAGCGGCTGGCGTGCCAGAGCATGCAGTCTTCACTGCTTGATCGGTGCCATTGCAAGGATGCCGCGTTCAGATAGTTCCAACCGCACGCCTAACCCATAAGGATTGACACGACCCGCAGGGTCGTCTCAATCCGTTGTTCAAGAAGCCCGGACCCGGCAGCGAGGGAGCCACCGGGCAAGGCGTAAACCTCAGGGGAATGCCTCGCAGCGGTAGGTCGAGGCGTGAGGCGTGGAGGAAGCATGCCGGTTTGAGGCCTCGGAACTGGCCTCGCTGAAGCCGGCAGCGAAGGTTCTTCGGTTCAATGGGCGGTGCGCGACCAGGGTCGTCGGACCGCTTGACGACTCTCGCGAAGGGTTCGGGCAAGCGGGAGCGACAGAAGCCGCGCTCGACGCAAACCCTGCGAGCGAACCAGGCGCAACGGGAGCAAAGCGACGGAGGAGTCCTGTCGGTCGGTCTATCCAGACCCCTTCGGCGCTGGCGTTGCAGCGACTGCGCTCACCGGGCGGCTAACCTGCGCCAGCTCCCGACTCCCCCGTGGGCGCGGCAACCGTACCGAGCACCAACGAAGCGCCCCACCGCAGGGTGGGCAACGGCAAGCACCGGGCTTCTCGGAGCCGGCGGTGGGCAGCGGCGCCTCGGGTGCCCCACGGACCTGGAAGCCGTGAGCCAACTCAATGCGCGCCTTCACCTCGTCGAGAGGTATCGAACAACTCGGCGAGTGAAACCCGAAGTCACGCCCCTTCATGAAGCCCGTCGGCAACACGTGCGGCAGAAAGCGACGGATGAACTCGGTCGGCGAAAGCGTCGGCTTGCGCTCGCGGGAACTCTTCACCTTTCGGTAACGAAACACCCCTTCCGACTCGTCGGCGCGAACGATGCGGCCCTCCGAGATCGCCCCCTTGAACACCTCGCGAGAGCGATCCAAAAGACTCGCCTGCGCGTCGCCCACCGCTTGGCCATTGACATTCCAATCGACCGTCCAGACCTGGGCATCGATCGACTCCAGCCAGCTCGCCGCCGCCATGGCGTCGCGGAACTTCGCCCGAAAGATTGGTGACAACGCTCGGACGGGCAGAAAGAACCCCCCGTTCAGCGCTCCGCCCTTGACCGTTGGACGAGAAGCCGCCGCCGGGCACGACGTCATGGATGGGCGGGGGATACGGCAGTTGCCGGCCCCACGTAGGCCACACGCCGAAGAAGCCCGGCAGATCGGCGCCCAGGGGTTTCTCGTCGGCGGCCAGCGTCTTGATCGCCTCGGAAGAAGCGTCGAACAGGGCGCCATCGCCCACGCGAGGAGGCTGCGCGAGAAAGTCCCGCAACGCTTGCGGAACGGTGAAAGTCAGCCTGAAGTCATGGGGGGGCAACTGCCGCTCGAGTTGCCTGGCCAGCCAGCTTTCAGCCTTGCCCTGCTGGCAGACCGGACCGTGGCGATGGCCGCAGCAGCGTGCGACCAGCGGTGGCTCGCCGCAGTCCTCGTACGGGTAGATGACCGACCCACAGGTGCTGCTCCGGCCATCGATGATGGCCTGAACCACCCGCTCGTGGCTGCCGGGCACCGCCTCGCCGAACTCGGCCAGGTACGCCGATCCATGGCGACGAAAGATCTCCTGAAGGGCGCCCCTCTCAGAGGTCCGCCATCAGTTCATTGATCCGGGCGACGGCCTCTTCCTGACCCTTGCTGGTCAGGTGAAGATAGACCCTCGTCGTCTCCAGACGGCTGGGTCCGAGGTTCTGCTGGATGACTCGCAGGTTCACACCGGCTTCCAGGAGGGGGGCATACGAGTGCCGAAGCGGGTGAACCGAGACCGCCCGCTGGTTGATTCCCGCTCGGCTCCTGGCTGAACGCAGTGCGCCCTGAACACGGCTGATCGCCATCGGCCCCGTCGCCTCCGCTGCCGAGCGGCCATCCCGACCCTGGGCAGGAAACAAAAGGCGCGAGTGGCGATGGGTGCACCAATCAAGACTTGAACAGGCCGTTCGACCGGACGCGCTACGGCAGGGCAGCCTGGCCGCCTGCTGCCCAGGTTCATCATGCGTCCGGCGGCCAGGCTACCCTGCCTCCGCACGCCGGTTAACTCTGCGTTGGGCCCTTCAGGCCAAAGCCATGGCATACTCGGCGCATGAAAGTTTGCGACATATTGGCTGTGCTCCGTAACGACGGGTGGCTCTTGGTCGCAAGCAGAGGGAGTCATCGCCAGTTTAAGCACCCGGTCAAACCCGGTCGCGTCACCGTCGCTGGAAAGCCAAGTGACGATCTGGCTCCTGGAACACTCAACAGCATTCTGAAGCAGGCCTCACTGAAAGGTTGAAATTATGCGCTATGCGATTGTTATCGAAAAAGCCGAAAGCAATTTCTCCGGGTATGTGCCGGACCTGCCAGGTTGTGTCGCAACTGGAGCCACCGTAGAGGAAACCGAAAACGAGCTGCTTTTGGCAATCCAATTCCATCTCGATGGCCTTCGTGAGGATGGTCTTTCCCCCCCTGCTGCAGACAGCATCGTGGAGTATGTGTTTATCCCCGCCCAACCTTCCGCTCCAGGGGACACGCCGCAACCGGCGCGCCCCTGAGCTCCAACGTTGGGCGTCATGAGCTCCGACAATTACCCACCCGCGGTTGATCCAAGCCATGTCGGCGAATATCCTGCTGTAGTCAAGGCGGGTGGCGGATACGTCTGGGATGCCGTTCTCGAATATCGCGTTTGGTGCCATCCGCACGAGGGCGCCGACGATCCGGACAAAGACGGTAGCGACTACTACTACGCCTTCGAGACCTACGCGGAGGCGCTTTCCTTCTCGCAAGGCACAAAAGGCGCGGAAGAGCCGCTCGCCCTGATCCTTCAGGTGGAATACATCGATGAGCCGAAGCCAGGGCAATATGAGCACAAAAAGGAGGAGCGGCTCACTGAGTGGCCGGTGGAGTTTCTCAGACGGCCGCAACGAACCGCCAGAACAATTCCTGATTTCCTGTCGCCCAGTGCGCCGGCGAATCGCCTGGACATCATCAGAGGCATTGCCAAGAAATCGACATGACACCCAACCCTTTCGTCAGCCGGCCCAACTGCAAGCTGTGCTTGCAGGTTCGATCCGGCCTTCGGCCTCCGCCGGCTGGTTACGTCGAACGTTGGGCCGCACAAACCGGACAGCCATGACTACTTGCAAGCTTTTTTGGGACGATCCCTACCTTACTCGCACAGAGGCAACTGTATCCGTGGTGGCCGATCGTGAAGTCGCGCTGGAGTCGACCATTTTCTTTGCACAATCCGGCGGTCAGGAAAGCGATCAGGGCAAGATCGGAGGGTTCCCTGTGCTCGAAGCAAATAAGCGCGGCCTTGACATCTGGTATTCGTTGCCCGAAGGGCATACCCTTCAAGCTGGACAAACGGTAGTGGTAGAGATCGATTGGCCGCGCCGCTATCAACTTATGCGCCTACATTTCGCTGCCGAGCTAGTGCTTGAACTTGTCTATCGCAAACGGCCGGGGATCGAAAAGATCGGTGCACATATCTCCCAAGACAAAGCCCGGATCGATTTCGCGTTTCCCCAAAGCCTTTCGGTAATCCTGCCAGACATTGCGGCAGCCGCGAACTCTATTGTCGGTGCGGATCTTGCCATCGTTACCGGATTCGAAGACATAGTGGCAGAACGTCGCTACTGGATGATCCGTGATTTTTCCCGCGTACCCTGCGGCGGCACGCATGTGCGCCAAACCGGAGAGGTCGGCACCATTTCATTGAAGAGAAAGAATGTCGGAAAGAACAAAGAGCGAATTGAAATCTATGTCGCATAGCCTGAATTACGCTGCTCCCCACCGTCCCCGCCCAGTGTTGCCCAACCCATCATTCCACCGGACCTGCGCGAACAGCCGCACAGGTCGGTGAATTCAGAATTGCGAGTAGTTCTGTCGTAACGGGTGGCGATGGCACGGAACTGCTTGAGCTTGGCGAAAAAGTTTTCGATCAGATGGCGCGCCAAATACAGGTGCCTGTCCAAGGGGCGCTGGATCAGGTGGGTGCGGCGCGAAGGGATCACGATCTGTTTGCCCGCGTTTTCCAACGGCTCAATCAGCCGCTCTTGCGCGTCATCGGCTTTGTCCGCCAGGACGGCATCCGCCGGGGAGTTCGGCAGCAAGACATCGGCGCCGGCGAGGTCGTGGGTTTGGCCGGGGGTGAGGTGAAACCCGGTCGGATTGCCCAGAGCGTCCACCTTGGCATGGATCTTCGTGCCCAGTCCACCGCGGCGACGTCCGATGGCCTGGCCTACTTCAGGCCCCTTCCTGAGGGCGCCGGCACGGTGCGGGTGAGCACGAGCGAGGGAAGAATCCATCCTGACCCAACTCGTTGTCCGCCTCTTCCGCCAATCCTCTGAACACACGCTTCCACACCCCGGACCTGCTCCCGCGAGAGAACCGGAGGTGCCCCACGCGGAAATCCCTGAAACGCTCGGGCAGGTCGCGCCACGGGATGCCTGTTCGATATCGGTACAGCACTGCTTCCACAAACAGGCGGTTGTCTGCGGCAGTAACTCCCACGTTCCCAGCACGTCCAGGCAGCAGCTAGGCTGTGTTCACAAAATCATGCTTTGTGTGCGAGACTACTGGCTATCATCCACGGCCAGAGGGGTTGAGCATGGATCGTTGGTATTACCTTGCGGACGGGCAATTTGAGCAGATCAACCGGTGATTGCCCCCCGCAGAGGGTCGCCGGGTGCGTCCGCCGACGGTCAAGAACCGCGAGGCGTTGGAAGGTGTGCTGCACGTTCCGCGCACGGGCACGCCGTGGCGGGATTTGCCGAACGCCTACGGCCCTTGGCACACGATCTCCATGCGCTGGCAACGCTGGATCGAGCGTGCGCTCTGGGGGGAGATCCTGAAGCTGCTGCAGCGGCTCAAGGGCGTCGACCTGACCCTCGTGTTTCTGGATTCCCCCGTGGTGCGCGCGCATCAGCACGCGGCGATGGACAAAGCCTACGACAGCAACGCCATCCGCGCCAAGCCTGACGCCAAGGGCATCACCCCGGTCATCCCACCCAGGTCCAATCGCTTGGAGATCATCGTCTACGACCCGGAACGCTACCAGCAGCGCAACAAGGTCGAGCGCCTTTTTAACCAACTCAAACAGTTCCGTCGAGTCGCGACCCGCTATGAAAAACTCAAAGCCCACTTCCTGGCTTTCGTCACCGTCGCCCTCATCGTGATCATGCTCCGCTAGCAATTTTGTGAACACAGCTAGTTCGAACGTTGGGCGACATGCACCTGAATGCCACTTTCACTCAATCCACGGCAAGGAGAGTCTGATGACCATTACGAACAAGCAGTCAGGAACGAATGTGCATGAGGTTGCCGAAGGGATCTACCGCATCAACACGCCGGTTGCGATCGAAGGCGCGGGCGGGTTCTCTTTCAATCAATACCTTATCGTGGATGATGAATCATTGCTTTTCCATACCGGTCCGCGACGGATGTTTCCGCTGGTACGCGAGGCGGTGGCAAGCGTGTTACCGGCGGAACAACTTCGTTATATCGCCTTTTCGCACGTTGAAGCGGACGAGTGCGGGTCGCTTAATGAATGGCTGGCAGTAGCTCCGCAATCCTCACCTCTGTGCGGCGCGGTGGCTGCCATGGTCTCCATTAGCGATCTCGCTGACCGGCCACCTCGACCGCTAGCTGACGCCGAGAGGCTCTCGCTTGGCAAGCATGCCGTCCGATGGCTCGATACTCCGCACCTGCCGCACGCGTGGGAATGCGGTTTCCTGATGGAAGAACGAACCTCTACGTTGCTATGTGGCGACCTGTTCACGCAGGGAGGCGCTGATCTTCCGCCCATCACGGAGTCGGACATTCTTGAGCCGAGCGAGGCTTTCCGACACGAGATGGATTACTTTTCGCACACAAGGAACGCAGGTGTGCTGCTTGCCAAGCTGGCCTCGACGAACCCTACGACACTCGCGTGCATGCACGGCAGCGCATGGCGTGGTGACGGCGCGAAACTACTGCGTGCTCTCGCTGATTCGCTGTCTCTGTAACCCATGAGTGACTTGCGCTTCGGCTGGGACGTGCGCTGAGATGGCCGCCGCCCGACAAGTGCATCGAGCCGACCGCCCACCAGCGGTGATGGTGGGTCCCCCCGGCGCTGCGTGCTCCGGTGGCGGCTCATGCACAACGTTCGGCGTCGCCAGCCATGTGATCACGTTGATGATCGAAATCGCTTCCATCTCGGACGTTTCCAGGAAGAGCTCAGGCTCAGCCATTGCGACTATCCGCGCCAGGTCATGCGCACCTCCTGGCGGTATCGAAAGAGCGAAGGGTGCGCCGTTTCTTAAGGAAGGGGGTGGTTTCATGTGCACATCGATACGTAGGGCGATGGGAATCCTCACGAGTGCGGCTGCCTTAGTCGTTATCATGCCTTGCGGAGCCCAAAATTCCTGGGCGCAGGAGCAGGGAAAGGAACTCAGGCAACAGATCGTGGGAGCGTGGTCGCTCGCGGAGCAGTGGGTAGAGCAGGACGGAAAGAAAACGCAACGATTTAGCGCGAATCCCAAGGGCATTTCAATCTACGAAGTCAATGGCCGCTTTGCTTCGATATTGCTGCGACCCGATCTCCCCAGGATCGCATCCAACAATGTCATGACCGGGACGGTGGACGAAAACAAAGCGATCGTGCAGGGGAGCACGGCCTTTTACGGCAGGTGGTCCGTAAACGAACAGGATGGATCGGTAAGCGCCAAAATCGACGGCAGCACCTACCCCAACTGGGACGGCCTGGACCAAAAGCGGACGGTCTCTATTTCCGGAGATGAGATGAAACTGTGCGTTCCAGGTGCGCAGATTGGTGGAACCGCCTGCGCTGTCTGGAAACGCGTCAAATAGACAATGAGCAGATAGACGGGAGAGAGGAGTGACGCCGAAGCGGCGGTTCGAGCGGACTCGTGCCGGCGGGCGTCGCCCGCCTACACGGGACTTTCAACCGCGATGTTGGGCCTCTTATGTTACAGTCATCGACGCTCTCTAGAATTCTGGGACTCCGGGCCGCAGAATTTGCAGGTGCCTGTGTTGACGCCGTGCCGGACATGCCGATGGCTTTGGCGAAACCGGGTTCATTGTTGGACCCACCGCGGGGGCTGGCTCATATCCTGATACGCTTTGGCTCCGATGAGGTACGCACTGTGCATGGCACGATCAAGGCGCTTCTCGTGGCCCTCGTCGCAACGCCTTTTCTCTATGGCTTGGGGGCCGCAGCAATCGAGGCATCTGGCTATCGTGCGGGTTACGGCGAAGGGCGCGTCTTGCTGGCTCTCTCCTTCCTTGCCGCTTTCTTGGCCGGTCAGTATTTCTTTCGCGCTCCCAAGAACGCACACACCAAGCAAGAGCTTCATGAAAAGTAAGCCCGGGGCCCTACACTACGGTCAAGGCCGTTCTCTCGGTCGCTGGGCGCCGTGCGATAAAGCGCCGCGCAGCGCCCCTGAACTTGAAAGTTAGGCATCAGAGGAGTCCCCATTGCGCGTTACCGTCTGCGAGCTTCCTTACGAACGCCTTGAGATCAAGTCGATGTGGAATGCCCTTTGTGCCCATACGCGCTCTCGGCGATCCGAACTGGTCGTGCTGCCAGAGTTCGCCTTCGTTGAGCCTGTCTGGAATCGCGAGGTGTTTGATCACCAGGTCTGGGACGCCCAAGTCAAGCTCTTCGACCATTGGCTCGAACGCCTACCAGAACTGGGCGCCGAACACGTCATCGGTGCTCGTCCCTCCACTCAGGATGGAGCCTGCTTCAATGAGGGCTTTCTTTGGACGCCAGCCGCCGGATATCGTCCGCTCCGCAGGAAACGCTACCTGCCCGACGAGCCTGGCGGTTGGGAAGCGCGTTGGTTCCAGCGAGCAAATGACCCCTTTCGGGTCTTCCAGGCCGGTACGCTGACATTCGGCCTCAACATTTGCACAGAGCTGTGGGCGCTGGATAGCTACGCTGCTTATGCCGCCGTGCCTGCATCCGCTGTCGTAGCTCCACGCGCCACAGCAGCCGCTACTATCGAGAAATGGCTCGCGGTAGGTCGCGTCGCCGCAGTTCGGGCGGGCGCATACTGCATTTCATCGAATCGAGTTCACCCGGACGGGTCTTGTGGCGGCGTTGGCTGGATCATTGACCCCGATGGCCAGACTCTTGCCCTGACCTCGAGCGAGTCTCCTTTTGCAACCGTCGCGCTTGACCTGTCCGCAGCAGTAGCCGCACGGTCATCGTATCCACGCTACGTCTTCCGCTGATGCCTCACTTCTCCCTCGTCGTTCAGCTGCCGCGCTCGGGTACCGGCCATCGCCCTTCCGGGTGCGCTTCCCGGCCCAGCTTCGGCCGCGCCATCAGTCAGATCGCGCGAGCGAAGCGAGCCGCGATCTGAATCGATTGTTGGACGAGCCCGGCCGCCAGGAGCCTACCAAGCCTACAGATGATATGTTCCGAGTGGAAATGCCAGATGAGAAACCCGGCCGAGAAAACAGCGCGGGAGCAACGCCTTGATCAATACGGCGCGCCGCGCCCAGGCGCGCCGCCAGCATCGACTCCTGGATCGTACCCAGATCGCGTGAGACTTGACCAATCGGCTCGCTGCCCGACCGTGGGGAGTAGGCGCCTCGGTCCGCGGGCCTGGTTGCCCAATCGCGAGTTTGGTTCTTGGCTTGAGCACCGCGCTAAGCAAGCGTCGCCAAACCGGCGCATGCCTTCACGCCCGAGCGCCTCCGTGAATCCAGACCTCCGGGTCAAGGGCTTGGGCGGTACCCTCTGGACGGTTTTCCTCCGCGTAGCGGCTTCGTCCAACATGTCGGTCAGCCGGACGCGCTACGGCCAGGGCGCCCCGCCGGCGCGGGCCGGTTACCTCTTCGTCAGGCCTCGCACGGTGCAGTTCAAATTTGTCTCGCTTTCGCTGTTGTGCCTTGCCGCGTGCAGTTCCGCGTGGGCAAAAAGTCGAGCAACCGTTGGGGGCGGCGCAGGGGACAGTACCATTGTCGAGTACTTCTGGATGGCGATGTTTGTCCTTGGCGGCTTATGCGCCTTGTTCCTGGTACTGGCTGGCGCTTACCTTGCGGTCCGGAACATTCGCGAAGCACGCGTCATGAAGGGTATCGGAAGACCTCATGGCCTCAGGTACAACGGCCTGGTGTTCAAACGCGGCTATGGACGCAGAGCACCGTCTTACTGCCCTGTGTGCCTCGCAACCACTGGTTGCCTGCTCCCTCTTCAGTTGGAGAAAGATCCCCCTCCGATCATGGCCCCCAGCTGGTGGCTAAGGTGCCCAAGTTGCAAGGGAACTTGGAGAGCGTAGGCAGGTACAAGGCTTGCCCAGCAAGGTTGCGTCCGCTTGAGGCTGCTCGGAGCCGTCGCAATCAGATTCCCCTCCGCGTGGCCTCGACAAGGGGGTACGATGCAAGTTACCCTGCGATCTCTTGAAGCCATGGGGACGAACGGGCTATCGGGAACGGCGCAAACGCGGCGTGTCGGTGCGTGCAGCGTGGAACACCAGCAAGTCCGCGCACGGTCGGTGGCGGGTGTCGCAGACGCCGGCCCTGTCGATCGCGCGCCCGTTGCGCTTCTTCGAACAAAGGGGACTACCGAGCCTTGAGCCGCGGTAGGAATTCAATTCATCGAACCGCCGGATACGTGACCCGTCCGTCCGGGGGGAGGCCGAGAGGCTTTTTCCCATTCCGATAGGACACAACAATTGAGCCGTCATGAACATTCGCCTTGCCATCACAGATTCTGAGATCGCCGCTTGTTTTCCCGTGGTGCGGGAACTTCGGCCCCACCTCGCTGAAGATCAGTTTCTGTCCAGGGTTCGAAGCCAAGAAAAATCAGGCTATCAACTTGGCTTTGTCGAACAATCAGAAGGAGTTGTCGCTGTCGCAGGATTCCGGGTCGGTGAAAACCTGGCCTGGGGCCGTTTTCTGTATGTTGATGACCTGATAACGTTGCCCTCTCACAGATCAAAAGGGCTTGGCACCAGCCTTCTTTCCTGGCTTCGGGAATTCGCTGTACAGGAAGGCTGCGTACAAATGCACCTTGATTCAGGTATCCAAAGAAAGGATGCACATCGTTTCTATGAGCGTGAAGGCATGTCAATTACAAGTTTCCACTTCGCGGAATACATCGCGCCCAACAGTGCGCTCCAGTTGGACGCTCTGCCGGCAAGCCGGCTCCGCGCCCCTGAACTTTGACCTCAGGTCTCCGGGGGAAGCTCCGTGCCCATTCCGATGAAATCGATGGCGAAGAGCCGTTCGCGTTCCCTGTTAGTAGCGTTCGCGGTTTTCCTGCTATCGGCAATCGCCGAAACCGGAGCCACCGAAGCGCCGGCCGGCAAGCCGGTTTTCAGGTGTGGCTGGTTCGATAACCCCACCCCTGGCAACGCCTGGCTTACGGACCGTGACGCCCAGTGGATCATTGGTACACAAGGTGGGCATCAAGCAGAAGGCGACTGGCCAGAGTTCCAGCCAGGCGAATGGATCTCCACGAACCGAAGCTATGGCTACGGTTGTGCCTGTATGAGCGTCATCGCAGACACCTCGTTGCACGAGATTCAGCGCATCGTTAGCGCAAAGTCCCGGCCGCTTAGCGCCTGCAAGAAGGACCCAACGCTCGCCAGGCGCCATCCGTAGGCCTGCCGGCAACGGTGCCGACAGCATTCGAGTCGAGTCCGACTATAACAATGACCAAATCCCCTGGCAGGCACTGACCACGCGCGATACCTGCGGGAACAAGGTTTGCGCTTTTTTAACTGTTGCCCTCTGTTTCTTGCCGATCATCTGCTGTCCCAGGCGTCGATTACGGCTACCCTGCTGAGCGGTCTCATCTTACTGCTCCGCATAGGCACTGTCATTCAGCCGCTTCGCGCAAGATCAGCCCGCCGAGCGGGTCGATGCTGGCAAGCCTGCCAGGGCAAGGAGCTGCGGTGGCCTGGTCGGTCAGTGCCTTCACCAATGGTGCGGATCAGGACTGACGGCGACTTTGTCGCGAAACCGACATCCCGATTGCCGCAGGAGCCGATCAGGCCTTGGCGACTGGCTGGCGAGGCAGGCGCGCTTCTTGCGTGGACACGGGAAACCCACCCGGAGTACGCACAATGTCGACAATTCCCTCCACCGACCTTCTTGATGCCTGGCAATTCGGCCTCGCCGACGGCCGCATCGTTCCTTACCTCGGGCCCGGCGTGTTGGCCGATGTGACCTCGCTGGCCGACGGTCGGGCGATTCCCGCGACCAGCGGGCAACTGATCCTGGCGATGAATGGCGGACGGCCGATGGCGCCGAAGCTGATGTACGAGTTCCCCAGGGCGGCGATGAACGTCGAACTCAAGCGCGGCAGGAACGCCGTCACGCGCTTTCTCGACAGCACCTACGGAGCCACGCGCTGGACGCGTGCGGCGCTGCACGCGTGGCTGGCGACGCTGCGGCCACCCTACGTGATCGACATCAACCGCGATACGCAGTTGCTCGATTCCTATGCCGGGACGCCACACCTGCTGATCCTCGGTTGCGCACGCCTCGGCGGCACCGACTATCGTTTCAAGCTGTATGTCTCGGACGGCGGC
Organism: Candidatus Accumulibacter cognatus; assembly: GCF_000584975.1. NCBI lineage: Bacteria > Pseudomonadati > Pseudomonadota > Betaproteobacteria > Candidatus Accumulibacter > Candidatus Accumulibacter cognatus. The sequence goes on from NZ_JDST02000067.1 coordinate 12,509, forward strand.
CGTTACCGCGTCATCTCGCCCGCGGAGGCCGATACGGCGCTGCCGGTGCTCTTCAAACCGATGGGAGCGCCGCTGCCGGAGCCGAGCTACATCGCCTCCGACGCCGACTATGTGGATTACATCACCGAGCTGATGGGCGGTTTCGCCGTGCCGTCGTTCGTCAAGGTGCGTCGCCGTGGCCGGCGCTATCTCCTGCTCGGCATGCGCCTCGATCGCGATACCGAGCGCATGGTCCTCGCCGACCTGATCCACGATGCCGCTGTCGAGCCGGCTGGCTGGGCGTTGATCGCCGAGCCGAACGCCAAGGAGCGGCGTTTCTGCCAGCGCATCGGCATCGAGATCGTCGAAGTCGATGCGCTGTCGCTGCTGGCCGAGGCCGTGCCGGGCTGATTTGCCCGGCGACCGATCAGGCGGCGAACAGCAGCAGGGCGCGCGCCTGCGCGCGACAGCGGCTGGCGACGCCGGCGTCGAGGGCCTTGAGCCAGCGTCTCGGAATGGCCTGCGGCCCGTACAGCGCACCGGCGAGCATGCCGGCAATGGCGCCGGTGGTATCGGCGTCGCCACCGCGATTGACGATGTCGACCAGGCAATCCTCGAAACCGTCGCCGTCGACCAGCCCCTGCAGGACTGCCTGCAGCGTCTCGACCACCCAGCCGCTGGGGTTTTCGCGGCGTGGGCGATCGCGGAACGAGAGCGCGGGATGTGCCGCCAGCAATGACCCAAGGTGGTGGCTGAATGTTTCCGCCAGCGAACAACCGCGCAGCAGATCCTGCACGGCCAGGGTCAGGAACTGACAGACCGCGTCGGAAACGACGTTGTGGTGAGTGACGTGCGCCTGCGCCTGCACGGCCGCGCGGACGGCCGCTGGCGACTGGCCGAAGGTGGCCAGGGCCACCGGCAGCACGCGCATCGCGGCGCCGTTACCGGCGTCGTGCTCGGAAGCCGGCGCGGCGGCTACGCCGGTCCGCCGGAAGGTGAGCAGGTTGCGGCGGACGGTATTGCCGATATCGACCGGCTTGCTCCGCATCCAGGCATCGAAGGCCTCGGCACAGGCGAGCGGGTCGACGCGGCCGCCGCTGGCCAGGATCGCATCGCCGAGAGCCAGCGACATGCTCGTGTCGTCGGTCACCTGGCCGGGCCTGAGCCTGAGCCAGCCGCCACCGACGATCTCGCGATGGACGCCGAAGTGATAGACGATCTCGCGCGGCGTCATGAACTCGACCGTGGCGCCCAGCGCATCGCCGAGCGCCAGTCCGAGATAGGCGGCCTCCGCCCGCGCCGTGATCGTGCTGGAGCCGGTGGCCGGGGACGGCGTCACCGGCTCGGGTACTCGACCAGGATGTCCTCGTCGCGGACGATGTACTGGCAGGCGAGGCGCCATTCGGTCGGCGGCAGATCGTCGACGTACATCTGCTCGATCTGCGCCTGCTTGATCTTGCCCATCTCCTTGAGCACCGCGACCTCGCGCACGTTCAGCGGACCACCCATGTGGCCGTACTTGTTGTGACTGCTCTTGTCGACGCTGCTGACCTTGACCAGGCAGGTGCCGCACTCGCCGTCACCGCACGAAAAGTCGATCGGCACATGGTTTTCCTTGGCGAGCTTCAGGATCGTCTGGGTGTGGCTGCCGGCGACGGCGTAAATGGTCTTGTCCTTGTGCATCGGACTGGAAAAGGTGATGTTGGGCATGGCAGGCTCCTGGTGAATGGAAGGGGTGGATGAAGACTCAAGCGGGCTGGACGACGATGCTGCCGCCCAGCACCTGCGCTTGGCAGGCTAGCCGGTGTCGGCGCGGCGCGAGGTTGTCCTTCAGCACCTGGTGTTCGAGTACCGATGGCGCGGCCAGGTGTTCATGGCCGGAGACGATCCTCGTCAGGCAGGTACAGCATTCGCCTTCGCGGCAGCCGTAGGTGATGCCCGCGCCGACCTTCTCCGAGACCTCGATCAGGCGGGTGCCTGCCGGCACGGTGACGGTGACGCCGATATCCTGAAAGGTGATGCTGGCCTTGGGCATGGGGTTTTCTCCGGTAAGTAAGGGGGGAATCAGGCGAGTTGGGCGAGATCGATGCTGCGTGGCGTCGCGCGGCCAAGGAGGTGCAGAGCGAGCTCGCGGCCGAGTTCATGGCAGGCGGCAAAGTCGTCGCCGGTCGGCGTCAGGCGTGCCCTGACGCCGGGCAGGGGAACGCGCAGCTTGAGGCGGCGCAGACGGTCCTCGATCATCGGCACCGCCTCGCCGCTCCAGCCGTAGGAACCGAAAGCGGCCGCGAACTTGCCCTTGACCTCCACCATGGTCAGCGACGAGAGGAGATCCCACACTGGCTTGACCGCGTCGCCGTTGATCGTCGGGCTGCCGAAGAGCAAGGCGTCGGCCTCCTCGATCAGGTCGACGAAAGGCTGCGCGTCGCCACCTTCGAGGTCGTAAAGCGAGACGCGCACCTCGCCGGCAGCGCTCGACGCCGATTCGGCGCCGGCCGCCACGGCTTCGGCCATCCGGCGCGTGGCACCGTAGGCCGAGATGTAGAAGACGAGCAGGGTCTTGGTCGCGGCGCCGTGCAGGGCGGGAGCGGCCAGTGCACGATAGCGGGCAACGTAGTCGCGAGGATCGCGGCGCAGGATCGGGCCGTGCGCGGGTGCGATGATCCGCAGTGGCAGCGGTTCGATCAGATCGAGCGCCGTGCGCACGTAGGCGCGGAAGGGGCGCATGATGTGCGCGTAGTAGTAGTCGAAGGAAAAACGGAAGTCGCCGACAGCATCGTTGAACAGGCGGCTGTCGCAATAGTGGCAGCCGAGGAAATCGGCCGAGAACAGGACCCCTTCGGCCGGCAGCCAGGTGCATTGGGTGTCGGGCCAGTGCAGATACGGCGTGTTGAGGAATTCCAGATGCCGATCACCGAGATCGGCATGATCGCCGGTGCCTACGAAAGCGATCCGCCTCGCCTGCTCGGCGGGGTCGAGCAGTCCCTTCAACATCAAACGGGCCTGTGGCGAGACCAGCAGCGTCGCGCCGGGCGCCCGCCGCAGCAGTTCCGGCAAGGCGCCGGAATGATCGGGCTCGAGGTGATTGAGGACGATGGTGGTGATTTCGTCGTAGTCGGCAACCGATTCCAGACGGCGAAAGAAGGTCTCGGAGAAATTGAACTTGACCGTATCGATGATGGCCACACCGTCGCTGCCGCGCACCGCATAAGCGTTGTAGCTGGTACCGTTGGCGGTGCGCAGGATGATGTCGAAGCTGCGCAGATCGGCATCGAAGGCGCCGATCCAGTGCACTCCGGCGGCGATGGGCACCGCCCGGTCAGGGTCGGCAGCGGGACGCATCGGCCGGCGGTTCGTCGAAGCGGCAGGGATAGGCGGCGCCACCCGCCGTCTGCACATGGAAGGTACGTACCGCGCCGCGATTGCGCTGGCAGGCTTCGAGGTCGCCTGCCGGAAGCTCGCGCAGGCCAATCCAGGCGTCGATTGCCGCAACGTCGAAACCCACCCGCCGCTCTTCGCCGACCTGCAGCAGCGGCCGCCGGATCAGCAGGGGGTTGTGCCGCAACAGCGCCAGGGCGCTCCGCTCATCGAGTCGGTAGGGCACGATGGTCCCCGCCTTGATCGCCGGCGCTACCGGATTGAACCACTGGGTAACTGGCAAGTCGCCGAGGAATTCCAGCAGTCGCACATTGCTCCAGAATTGATCGCGCAGGTCGCGGACCACCAGTTGGTGCCCGGCGGCGACCAGCAGCGCCTTTTGGCGGGCGTTGCCCGCACAGCCGGCCTTCTCGTAGAAGACGACCTCGGCCATGTTCAGCGCGCCGCGATCTCGGCCTGCGCCGCCGCCCAGCGCGCCGGCGGGATGCCGGTCAGCGAACCCGGAGGGTTGAGCGCTTCGCCGAGTTCGTTGATGATCGCGCCCTCGATCGGGCAGATGCTGGCGCATTGCGGTTCGGCAAAATCGCCGCTGCATTCCGTGCATTTGTCGGCGTCGATCAGAAAGTGGGGTGTCGCCGCCTCGATCGCCCGCTGCGGGCAGAGCGGTTCACAAGCCCAGCAATTGACGCAGCTTTCGATGATTTCGAGGGCCATGCTCGCCTCCTTACGCGCGCTTTGCCGTGCTCTGCCCGACCGCCAGCTTGCCGGCGGCCAGCATTTCGTTCCACACCGCCATGACCGCTTCCTCGATCGGTTGCATGGCGTACTCGCCGTTCGGCTGAATTCCAGCCGCTTCGAGTTGTCCCCAGGGTTCATAGCCGATGCGCGAGCAGAGGACGACCTCGCAGTCGGCGAGTGCGCGGATCGTCGCCGCCAGCACGGCCTCGGCATCGCCACAGGACTCGTCGCCCGCGCAATAGGACTCCGCCCGTCGGTGACCGATCAGGCGGGCGCCACTTGCCGAGGCCTCGTATACCAGGAACTCCCTGGCGTGACCGAAGTGCACGGCGACCAGACCATTCTTCGCCGCGACCGCCATCAGGACCGGCCGGCCGACCGGTGGCGCCGACTTCGCGACCTGCGGCTGGATCTTGATCACCTGTGGCGTTGCCGTGGCCGTAGCCGCGTGGGCTCTGGCGCGCTTCTCCGCCAGCTCGGCGGCGATCTGCGCGCGCAGCTCGGCCCGCACGACCATCGCCGCCTCGTAATCGATTTCCATGCTCTCGATCTTGTCGAGCGTGAACTCGGCGCCGCGATCCTCGCCGAGCAGACCGACCGCATCGGCCCGGCATTGGCGGCAGTGGCGCATCATGTTCATGTCGCCGGCGCAGGCGTCCTGCAGGGCCTTGAGTTCGGCCGGCCGCGGGCTGCGCTGGCCCATCACGCCGTAGAAGGTGCCGTGCTCGGCCTCGGCGATCAGGGGCATGACGTTGTGCAGGAAGGCGCCCTTGGCCTTGACGATCTTCGACACCTCGGGCAGATGGGCATCGTTGACGCCGGGAATCAGCACCGAGTTCACCTTTACCAGGATGCCGCGCGCGGCGAGCATCTCCAGGCCCTTCTGCTGCTGCGCGATGAGGATCGCCGCCGCCTCGTGGCCGAAGACGCGCCGGTTCTTCCAGAATATCCACGGATAGATCCTGGCGCCGACCGCGGGGTCCACACAGTTGATGGTGATGGTGACGTGGTCGATGTTGTAGCGGGCCAGCTCCTCGACGTATTCGGGCAGGACGAGGCCGTTGGTCGACACGCAGAGCTTGATGTCCGGTGCTTTCAGCGCCAACTGGCGAAAGGTCTCGAAGGTGCGCTGGGGATTGGCCAGCGGATCGCCGGGACCGGCGATGCCGAGCACGCTCATTTGCGGGATCGTCGCCGCCACGGCCAGGGTCTTCCTGACCGCCTGATCTGGCGTCAGCAGCTCGGAAACGACGCCCGGCCGCGACTCGTTGGCACAGTCGTACTTGCGGTTGCAGTAGTGACACTGGATGTTGCAGGCCGGCGCCACCGCGACGTGCATGCGCGCAAAGTAGTGGTGCGCGTCTTCCGAGTAGCAGGGGTGATCCTGCACCCTGGCGCGGACGGCGTCCGACAGGTCGTCCATCTGGCGGGCCGTGGAGCCGCAACTACCGGCGCTGCAGCCGGCGACAGCGGGCGGCGAGGGTTCGATGACAGGCAGATCCATGGCGAGTTTCCCTGGTGATTTCTCGGCTTTCGAGACACCAGCAGTACAGCAACTGGCGTGCCAGGCCAGTCGGTTCGCTTAAGTCATTGAAAATCATGCTCCGTCCAGATTCGACGGCGATGTTGCAAATGCGACAATGGCGGATTGACGACTGGTTGCGGTGACCCGCGGCGCGTGCGCGCCGTCGCGCTGGATCGCTGGCGTGAAATCATGAAGCGGGTGCTGCGCTTGTGACGCCGCCACGGATCCAACATCCATATCCTGCCGCGGGGCGACAGTCCTTTCTCCAGTCCCGAGTGGATGGCGTTGATCCTGGCCGATGGGAGGGGTGATTTTCTCTTCGGATTGGGCGGCAATGCCGTCCGGTTGTGTCAGGCCGAGGGTTGGATGAAGAACGCAAGCATCCACCCCGCCCGGCATCAAGCGCTGGCCGCTCGAGGTCTTGGGCCGATCGTTGAGGCGTTGCGGTTTTTCGCTGACTTTGAGTATGCCGCCGGATTTTGGCCGCAAGCCTTCCGGAGGGTCAAGACCGAAGGCCTGGCGAGTCGCGGCCAAGGGCCCGCCAAGGACCATCAGCGCTCCGTGGTCACTCTAGCGAGTCTGCTTCATATTGCCCAAGTACACAGGGTCCAGCGGCCAGGCCTGAGCGCCGCGCTATGGCACGGCTTCGAGTGGAAAATCAGCGCCTTTCCAGGAGAACAGGCCGCCGGGGAAACGATAGACCTGGGTGTAGCCCAGCTTGCGCGCCCAGGCTGCGCCGTTGTCACTGCGGGTGCATTTGACAAAGCCACAGTAGAACACCACCGGCTTGTTCTTGTCCGCGCCCAGCAGCGCAATGAAATCGGCCTCTGTCCGGCCATCGGTCTCCTTGGTATCCCACGCACTCATCCGGGCCACCGGGAACAGGAACTGCCTGGCGCCGGGAAGGTGCTCCTTCCGGTAGCTGGCGTCGTAGGGCATGGTATCCACCAGCAGCATCGGTGTTCCCTCGTCGATCATCTTCTTCAACTCGGCCGCCGTCAGCAATTGATAGCCACCGGCCTGGGTATCGCGGCTAAGCCTGACTGCCTCGGTTTCCCTGGCGGTTTCGAGCTCGAATTTGGACTCGGCCACGGCAGGGGCGGGGAGCAGGAAGCAAAAAAACAGGGCGGGGGCAAGTCGTCTGATTTTCATGAAAATCGCTCTCTTCGATGGTTGAATGGATCGGCACCCGAACGGTGCCAGGAACCCACATGAATTCGCTGCTGGAAGCGGCTTCCACCTGGTGAGGGAGGCGCCGGTCGCTGATGATACAGGCGGGCAAGCCGTTGGGCGTCATTACGAACGCCCGGCGAACGGCCTTGCCCGGCCGGGTCCCGCTCGCAGTAGCCGGCCTTGCGCTGGCTGCGTGTCGGAAGCAAGAACACCGTGTCCATCCCGGGCAGGTAGCGACAAGGCTCGACAATCAGGCCACCCACTCACTTCGCCAGCACGATGTCGATGAAGTCGGCATGCTGGCGGACGTAAAACGGCCGGTAGTGATTGTCATCCTTATAGACCGGCTTGCCCGCTGCAGTCATGGCCGGGCAGCGCCTTTCCGGGCAGAGGTGTGCAACCGGGTCGATCACCTTGGCGCCTGCCTTGCGGGCGATTTCTGTGAGGCGTTCGCCAAGTTGGCCCTGGTCGTCGGCAAGCGGAATCGATTCCTGGTGCGGCTTCACGGTCAGCCCGCTGAATCGGGTGCCGGCAAAGAAATTGCGCGGTTCGAATGGCGGGCCGTTCGGGTTGTCGAGAATGAGATACACCTCCTTCTCGACAGCCAGCGAACGAATGAATCGCTCGAGATTGGCCAGTTCAAAGTCGATGTCCATGTTTTTCGAGTACCGGGGACTCGATTTAAGGAAATAGAGGTTCCAGGCGGCGCCGATCACGACCGTACTGATCTGCGCATCATGGACCAGTGTCGTGACGTGCCGCCGGTAACTGTTGCACGTTTCCACACGGTATTCGTTGGTCTGGCCGCTGTCAGGAACGGGCGCACATCCTGCACTCGTCAGGAGGAGAGCGGAGCGATATTGCGCCGGGTCGCTGTCCAGCAAGCTGGCGATTCTGGGGCCATATTGCTCGATATGTGAATCGCCAATGAACAGTACCGGCTTCGCGCTGCCCGTTTTCGATCTCACCGCCACGCCGCCGAAACTGGTTTTCTGAAATCCGGAGGGATATTCCCAGTCGTGCAGCGCTTCGAGAATCGCCCCAATCGATTCGTGGTCGTTTCTTGGCCGCAGTATTTCAGCCTGAGTGACCAGGCCGATCACGAACAGGCCTGCCATGGTCGCGGCCAACGCGATCACCGTCCTCGTGCCGCCACGCCGCATCCGTTTTTCCAGCAGCGAATACGTGAGATAAGCGAGCAGGAAACTGGCTGCGACCATCAGCGCGCGCGTGCTGGTCGGCGGTGTTTTCCCCCGCACTATCCATGCCATCGAAAGCAGCAGCCAATGCCAGAGATACAGCGGATAACTGATCAGTCCTATCCCCACCATGCCGCGACTGCTCAGGAAGTGCCTGTTCAGCCACGCATTCGGTCCGGCCGCGATGATCAGAAAAGTGCCCAGCGTGGGCAGCAATGCCCACCACCCTGGAAATGCGGCGTTCTTGTTCAGCAGCGCAACACTGACGACGATCAACGTCAGGCCGGCGGCGGACTGCCAGTCAGGGTTGGTGGTCAGCACCTGCGGGCGATGCAGCACGAGGTAGGCAAGGATACCGCCGACCATGAGTTCCCAGAAACGGGACCATGGGGAGTAGAAGGCGGCTACCGGGTCGGCATGGACGGTGAGGATATTGACGGCGAACGATGCGATGGCAATCAGGAGGGTGATTCCGAGGAAATTGTAGTTGCTGTAGTTGCGTTTCCACAGCAGGCCGAGCAATAGTGGCCAGAAGATGTAAAACTGTTCTTCAATCCCGAGTGACCACAGGTGCAGGAGCGGTTTGGTCGAAGCGTCGTTGTCGAAATAGCCCGATTCGCTCCATAGCAGAAGGTTGGAAACAAAACCGCTCCCTGCCGCAATATGCAGCCCCAGCTGCTTCTGCTCGTCGAGGACGAGCAGAAGCCATCCGAGTCCCCACGCGGTGGCCAGCACGATCGCCAACGCCGGAAAGATTCTCCGGATTCGCCGGGAATAAAACTCGGAGAAACTGAAGGTCCCTGCTTCGAGATTCCCGAAAATGATGCTGCTGATCAGATAACCCGAAACGACGAAAAAGATATCGACACCCACGAAGCCGCCCGGCAGGGTTCGTGGAAAGGCATGAAAGATGACCACCAGCAGGACGCCCAGCGCACGCAAGCCATCGATATCCGGGCGATACTTTGGATGCGTCAGGTGCGGTAGCGTGGATACCTCGAGCGCAGGTCTGGTCTTGGACATTCTTCTTCGTGAGCTTCGTGCAGTGCCGTTCAGCCGGATTCCCTCGGAGTCACGGCAGTGTTGCAGGGTCAAATGTTCCCGATTCTCCCTCCAGGCGCCGCGACTGCATTCGGCGTGCCCGCGTACGCCCGTAGCGGGCGCAAAGCCCGCAAAGCGATGAGAATAAGGTTGTCAAACGGTCTGCTCATGCCCAGGCTGCTGGGCGTGGAGTCTATCGCGAAGAACAGGAAAAGCCAAACCGCACCCAGTCCTTGCGCGGGGTGGCCAGGCGTGCGGCGAACACGCGGGTCGCTCCGGGCCGGGGGTCGAGCCGTCGGCGGGACGACTCCGCGCGGCGGCCGTCGCCCGGCTCGACGGGCCCCCGGCATGGGCAGCGACGAAGCCCGCGTCTTCTCGGGACCCGATCCCCATCCGCGGCGGCAAGGCCGATTCCTGGCGCGTGCCAAGGCGCACGCGCCGGGAATTCCCGGCGCCGGTGGTGGCGCACCGTGCGCCTAGCAGCTTGTCGGACTT
>NZ_JDST02000068.1:0-2475 GCF_000584975.1 Candidatus Accumulibacter cognatus
GAGGGGGCGAAGCCGCCGCGGCCGGTCTGTACCAGCGAACTCCCGCCGGTGATCCGGCAGGGGTGGTGTCCCAGTCCGCCGCTATCGAGCAGTTGCACGTTGAATCCGGTCAACGCCCCCGAGATGTCCAGCAAGGGCGTGCTGATCTGGACCACCCCGCTCACCCCGGTCGGCGCGGCGGCCTGGATGACGTTGAAGCTGAAGACTCCTGGCTGAAAGATGTAAGGCGTCTGCCCGCCGATGAACAGGGTGTCACCGCTCGGCACCAGTGCCTGCACGTCGATCTGTACATGGCCGCCGGCGGCATTCCTGGCAGCGGTATTGGCCTGGATGAAGCCGGTGTTCATGATCAGCGTATGCGCCTGGACATGGATGTCGCCACCGTTGCCCGCCACCCCCTTGACGGAAGTGCTGATCTGCGCGTTGTCCAGCAGGATCGTGCCCTGGCCACCGGTGATGTCGATTGAACCGCCGTTACCCTGGTTGGCGCTGGTGGTGATGCCGCTGTTGTCGAGAGCAAGCCGTTGGCTGAAATCGACCTGCACCTGGCTGGCCGCGACATTGCCGGTCGATGCAGCGGTGATCTCGGCGTCCTTCAGAAGAATCGTCGGCGCGCTCACGGCCAGGAGGCCAGGCGTAACCCCGAAAGGGTTGCCCAAGGAAGCATCGTTCTGAATGGAAACCGTTCCGTGACCGGTGAGCGAGACACTGTCCGTGGCGGAAAGAATAATCTGACCGCTTTGTCCGGAGGAACCGTAATAGGCTCTGCTGAATATCCCGGAATTCCTGCCAGGGGAATTCTGACCATCGATTCTTACGTTCGCGGCAGAGACTGTCACCTTGCCCGCGCTACCCGAGGTAAGCGTGGATGAACTGATCATCCCGCCGTTGGCGATTTCCAGAGCTCCCGTCGCACGCACATCCAGGCTTCCTGCATTGCCGGATCGGGCCAGATTTTCCAGGGTTCCATATGCGGCGCTGAAGATGCCGAACAAGGTCCCTTCCCCAAAAATCCTGATGTCGCCAGCAGACACGCTGACGGTGCCCGCATTCCCTGACCCATATGTCGAGGAATCGATTTCGCCACCATTGCTGATCGTCAGGGTGTTCCTGGCATTGACCTGGACGTTGCCGCCGAAGCCTGTGGGGACGGGCGCTAGGACTTGCTGCGAGCTCGTACTCCGGATGCTGCCTTCGCGGTCTACGGTGATCGTGTCGGCAGCGACCTTCACCGTGCCGGCATTGCCCGTCGACCAGGTGGATGAATCGATCTGTCCGGCATTCAGCACCGAAAGGGAACCGGCGACCATGACATCGATGTTGCCCGCGTTGCCCGCATTCCCGGTCAGCCCTGATAACGGATAGTTGTTGCTGCTGATCCCTGTCGATGTCCGCGCTCCCATTCCGTCGATGACGAGCCTACCCGCCGATACCTTGACCGTACCCGCATTGCCCCGCGACCAGGTGGACGAGTCGATCAATCCGCCATTCAGTACCGCCAGGGTGCCGGCTGTCGTGACATCGACAGTGCCCGCACGGCCGGCGGGGTCTGAGAGTGAACGGCTGGCGCTGCTGATGGCTGCGACCCCATTTCCCTGGCCATCGAGGGTGATCGATCCGGCCGACACCTTGACCGTGCCCGCATTGCCCGACCACCAGGTGGACGAATTGATACTGCTCCCGTTGTCCTTGACGGAAAGGCTGCCGGTTGCCTGCACGTCGATATTGCCGGCGTTTCCGGAGAGCGCGGCCTTGCTCAGGATCCCCGTTTCACCCGAGCCCAGGGAATCGATGGCGATCGACCCGGCGCTGACCATGATGTTTCCGGCAAGGCCGCTTGACCAGGAGGACGAATTGATGGTTGCAGCGTTGCGGATCGAGAGCCTGCCACTGGCGAGAACCCGGATATCGCCGGCGTCACCGCTTGATCCGGGTTTGGAATCGCTGAACAGGCCAGAACCGGTACCATCGATGGTGATGTTGCGCGCCGATACGGACGCGGATCCACCAGCACCGGCGGTGTAGGTGGAGGTGTCGACCTGCCCGTCGTTCCTCAGCGTGATGTCGCCACTGGCATTGATTCTGATGTTGCCAGCATTTCTGGCACTTTCCGTATAAGTGTAGAAGCCGGTCTGCTCACCGCCACTTCCCCCATCTACGGTCAGAGTACCGGTGGCGATCAAGATGTTGCCGGTGTGGTAGGCGTCATCGCTCAGTGCCCATACATATCCTCCATTGAGGATATCCATATTCCCTCTGGCGATGGGCAGTTCACCGGCAACGCTGACTTCTCCGGCAAGGCCGCCAAAGGCGATGATTCGAATGTCGCCTCCCTGACTGCCGATGCGCCCCCGGTCGATCTGCACATCTCCCCCGACCAGGCTCAGCGCTTGCAAGGGTTTGGCCAGGATTCCGGCGCCCGCATTGACCGCAATGCCCGCCCGCGTCGTTCCAAGAAAACCAAAGGCTTCCGGC